>JANQJN010000016.1 GCA_028281625.1 Emcibacteraceae bacterium
GGGTAGCATGGGTACCACCCGAAGCCTTATCAAACGGGCTATGCTCCCTTCATGAAAGCGAAGACCGCTATACCATGGCGGTTCATATCTGGTTTGATAAGCGCGGCAAAAAACTCAGGCACAAATTTGTCCGCGGACTTATGAACAGTCGTGCGAGCCTTTCGTACGAAGAATTTCAGAATGCTCATGACGGCAAACCATCAAAGCGCGCCGAGGCGCTTCTTGATGACGTGATCAACCCTCTTTATGCGGCGTACGATATTTTATGGCGAGGACGCGAGTACCGAGAACCACTTAATCTTCATTTGCCAGAAAAGAAAATCAAGCTTGACGACCGGGGACACGTGAAATCCATCGAAGAACGTATTGTACTGGATGCGCACAGACTGGTGGAAGAGTTTATGATCCAGGCCAATGTGGCCGCTGCAGAGGAACTCGAGCAAAAAACCACCCCTTGCATGTACCGTATTCATGAGCAGCCAACTTTCGAAAAATTGGAGGGACTGCGGCAGTTTATGGAAAGTTTGGATTTGACATTTGCAAAAGGTCAGGTGATCAAGCCAAAAATTTTTAATAACCTGATTAAAAATGTTTCCGGCACCCCACATGAACACGTGCTAAGTACGATCATCCTGCGCACCCAGATGCAGGCAAGTTATAGCCCGGAGAATCATGGGCATTTTGGCCTGGCGCTGACGCGCTATGCGCATTTCACGTCCCCCATTCGGCGCTATTCAGATGTGCTGGTGCACCGGGGCCTGATTAAAGCGCTTAAGCTGGGCAAAGATGGACTGAGCGCCTTTGACATCGGCAATATGGAAGATACTGCGGAACACATCAGTACCACCGAACGAAATTCCATGATTGCGGAACGCCATTCGACGGAACGCTACATCGCTCACTTTATGAGCAATAAAATCTATGAAGAATTCGAGGGCCGTATCAATGGTGTTCACCGTGCCGGGCTCTTTATCACACTGGATCAAACGGGTGGTGAAGGATTTGTGCCCATGGCATCTCTTTATGGTGACTTTTTTCATTATGATAAAGAACACCATTTAATCGAAGGAGAGCATAGCGGTTTGATCTATCAGCTTGGAGATACAGTTACCGTAAAACTCCGCGAGGCGAATCCAATTTCGGGAGGGCTGATTTTTGACCTTGTTGACGAGAAACTCGCGCGTCAAGCTGGCCACAAATCAACAAACAAAAAGAACAAAAGGCCTCGGAAACGAAAAAGAAAATAATTTAGTGAGTTTTCACAGACTTTTTCTTGACTTCACACATAATCCCTGTATTTTCCGCACACGTAATTTATCAAATTTAAGAACGGAGGCTAGCAATGGCCAAACCATCAAGTGTAAAAATTAAACTCGTTAGCACTGCTGACACCGGTTTTTATTATGTAACTAAGAAAAACCCACGCAACATTACTGAAAAAATGGTAATGCGGAAATACGACCCTGTTGTACGTAAGCACGTTGAGTTTAAAGAAGCCAAAATTAAGTAATCGGCTTAAAAAACACATTTTAAATGAAGAATGGCTGCTTGATCAAGTGGCCTTTTTTTATGAGGCTTTCTCATCATCGAAACACGTTATGCCGCATACCCGGTTTCTGCCGCTTTCTTTCGCACGGTATAGACCTTTGTCGGCCTCAGAGAATAGTTTCTCCTTGGTATCACACCCTTCGCTAACAATGGAGACACCGATGCTTACAGTGACGTCAATTGGCGTATCACTACCGGATATTACAAATGGCTCGTCACTGATGGTACGGCGCAAACGCTCCGCAATGAACAGTGCAAACTCAGAATCGGTTTCCGGCATGACAACAATAAATTCTTCTCCGCCATAACGCGCAGCGAGATCAATACTCCTGATATTGCCTGTTATGCGTTTTGAAAATTCTTCAAGCACCTCATCACCCGAGGTGTGACCATAAGTATCATTCACTTTCTTAAAGTGGTCGATGTCAAGCATCAGCATTGAAAGGTTTGCCTGCTTTTCATTGGATGAAGAAAACACATTTTCAAGATGGGTATCAAGAAAATGACGATTGTAAAGATTGGTCACCGCGTCTGTCACGGCCATTTGCATGTTTTGCTGCATCTTACCGCGCAAATAATCTGCATATCTTTTGTGGCGGATCTGCGATTTAACACGGGCCACCAACTCATTGCCATCGATAGGGCGTGTAACATAATCAGTTACACCAAGATCCATTGCCTGAATTAGAGTGTCGTGATCCCCTTCGTCGATGATTACCAATATTGGTGTATGTCTTGTCGCTTCGCTGGACCTTATTGACGAACAAAGCCTAAGACCGTCCACTTCCCGCAGACTGAGGCTTATAATAAACAGGTCATATTTGCCAAGATCCTCCGTTGAAAGATCGCCACCAGCAACACCGTCAATGTCGATCGATCCAACAGTTTCCTGAAGATAGCCAGTTATTCTGTTGGCAACACGTTCATAATCTTCAATCAACAGTACATCCGCGCCTTCAAGGCTGATCGCTGCGCTGCTTTGCCCTTCACCTCCAGCGGAAAACGCCTGGCCGGTCGAATTACGAATTCTGAGTTCGTCCATCAACACTTTTAAGCGAACCAGAGAGCGTACACGCGCAAACAACGGTAAATCCTGAATTGGTTTAGTCAGAAAATCATCCGCACCGGCTTCGAGACCCATAACGCGGTCTTTAGGTTGGTCAAGTGCCGTTACCATTATAATTGGAATATGTGCAACTGCCGGATTTGATTTTACCCGTCTGCAGACCTCAAAGCCATCCATACCTGGCATCATAACGTCAAGCAGAATAATATCCGGTTTTTCCTGTTCAATAGTTTCCAGAGCATCCATGCCGTTCATGGCAGTGAGCACGTCGAAATATTCGCTTCGAAGCTTCGCCTCGAGCAGCTTCACGTTGTGAAGCACATCATCGACTACTAGTACTCTGGCTGTCATTTTAGGGGATTATCCTACGAATTTTCTGACGGTTTCTATGAAGTGACTAACCGAAATGGGCTTCGCAATATACGCTTCACAACCGCCTTCTCTGATTTTTTCTTCGTCGCCCTTCATCGCAAACGCAGTTACAGCGATCACTGGGATTGATTTTAATTCATCATCCTCTTTGATCCATTTCGTAACTTCAAGACCCGAGACCTCGGGAAGTTGAATATCCATCAGGATCAGATCCGGTTTTTCATTCCTCGCCAGTTCAAGTGCCTTCATTCCTTCTTGCGTTTGAACAGTCTCATATCCATGTGCATCCAAAAGGTCGCAAAAGAGCTTCATGTTTAAGTCATTATCTTCAACAACAAGTATTTTTTTTGGCATAAATGATCTCTTATTTTGTTATAATTTACGAAAGTCTCTAATAACTTTACTTAAACTTGCGTATATTATTACTCCAAGGTTATGAAAAAGCGGTTAATTTTTTTAACTATGTAATAATATCACCGTTAAGTTTGAATTGGTATATTAGTCCCCAAAAACTACAGAATAAAGAAGAAACCAGCATGGATTCCGATAGAGCCGAAATTATTGCAATAAATAGCCTTTCTTTCGTTGCAGCTAACGAAAAATACCTTGCCGGGTACCTGAATTTAAGTGGTATGGACCTTGATACATTGAGGGATAATATAGCGAATCCAGCACAAATGACCGATGCGCTGGCTGGCATACTCGATTATTTGCTGCAAAATGAAGGTTATCTGCTTGAATTTGCAGAGAATTATGAAATTGATCCCCTCGATATAGGGCGCGCAAGACAGTTTTTTCCCGGGGCGGCTATGGAATGAGCACTGCGAGTGAAGCGGAAGGGTCTAGTTACAGCTTTTGCAGGGACTGTCTAACCAATGTTTATCAGAATGTAAGCAAATGCCCTGAATGTTCAAGTCCACGAATTTTGAGTCATCCCGAACTGGACAAACTTACAATCGCCCACATCGATTGCGATGCATTTTATGCGAGCGTGGAAAAGCGCGATAATCCAGAACTGGTCACCAAACCACTGATCATTGGTGGCGGTAAACGTGGTGTTGTTTCAACATGTTGCTATATTGCAAGGACTTACGGTGTCAGATCAGCGATGCCAATGTTCACGGCGAACAAGCTGTGCCCAGACGCAATTGTGATTAAGCCAAAAATGGACAAATACTCAGCTGTCAGCAAACAGGTTCGAGCAATTTTTGATGAACTTACGCCGGCCGTGGAACCAATCTCCATTGATGAAGCATTTCTGGATCTGAGCGGGACGGAAAAGCTCCACGGCATGCCGGCATCGAAACTACTGGCCCTAACAGCGAATAGGATTTCTGACGAGTTGGGCATCACCGTTTCAATTGGGTTGAGTTACAACAAGTTCCTGGCCAAACTGGCTTCAGATCTAAACAAACCCAACGGATTTTCAATTATTGGCGAAGAGGAAGCCAAATCATTTCTTGCGAGCCAACCCATAAGTAAAATTTGGGGAGTGGGTAAAGTTCTAAAAAATAAAATGAACCGAACAGGCATCACTCAGATCGGCCAGCTTCAAAAAATGGGTCTCAAAAAACTAATAGCAGACTACGGTATCATAGGCGAACGTCTTTACTATTTTTCACGTGGTGATGATACACGTACAGTAAAAACATCCCGAAAGGCAAAAAGTGTTTCCAACGAAATCACCCTTGAAAGTGATATTGCCGATTTTAACATCTTAAAAAAGCATCTATGGAAATTAAGTGAAAAACTGTCTTACCGCCTTAAAGAAAAGCACCTAAGCGCGAAGACAATTACTTTAAAACTAAAAACAGCAAATTTTAGAGGAATTACCAGATCTGTTACTTTGGATGGCTACACCCAAATGGCAGAAATCATTTATGAACAGGGATGTGAGCTACTAAAGCCAGAATGTAATGGTCTTGAATATAGATTAATTGGCATTGGAGTGGCCAAATTTTCCGATGATCAATTCTCTGACCTTCCTGATTTGGTGGATACGAAAAAGGAGAATAAAATCAAAGCCGAAAAGGCTATGGATAAAATCCGCGATAAATTCGGCAAAGATATCATCAACAAAGGTCGAAATTTTACCTGACAGATGTGATGCTACATGACATAATTTGAAAAAATCAAATCACGGGGAGTAACAATGCCGTTTTCCAAACTTATATCTCTGCTCGCAATTTTAGTTGCTGTGCCATTTCAATCAGTATTAGCGCAGGAACAAGAAGTTCCTGACCGCGCCGAAGGAGAAGGGCAATATGAACGTCTGGTGCTGCGTGGCGGCTATATCATTGATGGTACGGGTGCGCCAGCATACGGTCCTGCTGACATAGTGATCGAAAATGATCGCATTACCCAAATAAGAGTTGTGGGCACGCCAGGACGCCCCATTAATCCGGACCGACGCCCTGCCCGTGGGGACCGTGAAATTGATGTGCATGGAAAATATATTCTTCCCGGCTTTATTGATGTACACTCCCATATTCACTCAGAAAATTCCGGCCAAGGCGTCCCACCGGAGTATATTTTCAAACTATTGATGGCGCATGGTGTCACAACAATTCGCAGCCTTGGCTCTGGCGGTGACGAGCGCATTGTGGACCTTAAAAGACGTAGCGCAGCAAATGAGATCACTGCGCCGCGCATTGTCGCTTTTCCAGTATTTAGTGGTGTTGACACGGTCGAGGGGGCTCGGGAACGGGTACGTGAAATCAAAGCCAATGGAGCAGATGGCATAAAATTCTTTGGTGCACCAAAAGAAATTCTCTGGGCGGCACTGGATGAGGCGGAAAAGATAGGCTTAGAGACAACCATGCACCACGCACAGCCCGATGTCACACACGCCAACGTGCTCGATACGTCTGCGCGCGGTCTTGACAGTATGGAACATTGGTACGGCCTTCCCGAAGCACTGTTTGAAGATCGTGTCATCCAGGATTATCCTTACGACTATATTTACACAGACGAAGGCGACCGCTTCACGGAAGCAGGCAGACTTTGGAAGCAAGCGGCACTCCCAGGTACTGACAAATGGAACGAAGTGATGCAAACTTTGCTTGATCGAGATTTCGCACTCAACCCGACATTTACCATTTATGTGGCATCCAGAGATCTAATGCGCATGAGCCGCGCCATCTGGCATGATGAATATACTTTACCAGTGCTTTGGGATTTTTACCGTCCCAGCCCTGTTGCGCATGGTTCATACTGGTTTTACTGGACCACGCAGCATGAGGTGGACTGGAGCGATAATTATTACCGTTGGATGAAATTCATAAATGAATATAAAAACCGTGGCGGCAAGGTTGGTATTGGGTCCGACACTGGTTATATCTACAGCCTTTATGGTTTTGGTTACATTCAGGAATTTGAACTGCTTCAGGAAGCAGGCTTCCACCCACTGGAAGTCGTTAGAGCAGCGACTTTAATAAACGCAGAAATACTTAAAATGGATGATCAGGTCGGCAGTATCCAGGTGGGCAAAAAAGCAGACCTTGCCATCGTTGATGAAAATCCACTACAAAATTTCAAGGTTCTATATGGTACCGGTGCCATTAAACTCAATGACGATACAGGACTTGTGGAGCGGGTTGGTGGTGTGCGCTGGACCATTAAAGACGGGATTGTTTATGATGCGTTCCGACTTCGTGCCGATGTCCGCAACATGGTCAGACGTGCAAAAGTTGCTGCAGGTATGAACCCGGACAAACCGCTGGCAATCGCAAATACACCGCGTGAAGAATAAATTAATCCTTTGTTAACCATAAAAAAGGCGCTTTTACCTAGCGCCTTTGGGCAACTTTTGCCACTCCCCTCTTATTTGGATATTTTATCCATATATTCTAATATGTTATAAATGGCACACCCCTTGCAGTAAACAGCATGTAGTTTATTAAAAAGAGGACGTAACATGAATATTTTACCGTATAATCCCGATTTTCAACTTGAGAATGCTGATTTCAAAGTTAGCGAAAAAGCATCGGAGCTGATTAGAAAATTTCACCAGTCCGCAGATGGCCTTACTCTGCAGAACTGGAAAGCGCTTTCCGAAATTCTTGATTATGCGGCCGCCGCCGAACAAACAATCGCCGATCAAAAACAATATATTTCTGATCTGGAATCGCTCGCTGCAACAGATATTTTAACAGGCCTTCTTAATCGTCAAGGTTTCGAGCATGAACTTCAGCACGCCATTGCCCGCGCTGAAAGGTTTGATGAAGTAAGCTTGTTTGCGTTCATCGACCTTGATGGATTTAAACTTATCAATGACACCTATGGCCATAGCGCTGGCGATATCATGCTATGCGAAGTCGGTAAAATTCTAGGCGGTTCAATACGCGCTACAGATGATGCCGCCCGCCTGTCCGGTGATGAGTTTGGACTTTTACTCACCAATTGTGATATTGACAAAGCCAAAGAACGTGCTGGTTACATCCGTCATACCCTGCGTAAAATTACTGTCACCCACAATGGTGATGAATTTCACACGTCCGCGAGTATGGGATTTGCTGTGGTGGATAAAGACAGCAATATCAAGGATATTTTTGAGCAAGCCGATCAGGCCATGTATAAAAATAAACGCGAACGTAAAAAGATAAAAAATAAATATCACATGAGCTGATGCACTCTCTATACAGGCGCGATTAAAAGGCGTATTCTCTGATCAAATCATAACAAATTTGATGGAGATATCATGAGCAATTCACCAGAAGAAAATTTAAAAAAAATGGGTATTGAACTGCCAACCCCCGTTGCACCTGTCGCGAATTACGTACCATATACAAATGCTGGAAGCCTATATTCCATTTCCGGGCAAATCCCAATGGAAGATGGTGCTCTTCCCTATACCGGCAAAGTCGGTGTGGATATTTCCGAAGAGGACGGCTATAAAGCGGCCCGCCTTTGCGCCATCAACATTGTTGCACAAATGAATTTGATTTGTGATGGTGACTTAAGCCGTGTGCGCAAGGTGATCAAACTGGGTGCTTTCGTGAACTGCGATAATGGTTTTGGCAATCAGCCGGAAGTTGTCAATGGTGCATCAGACTTTATGGTTGAAGTCTTTGGCGACGCAGGCAGACATTCGCGCTCAGCAGTTGGAACCAACGCGCTGCCGCGAAATGTATCGGTTGAGATTGATTGTCTGGTTGATATCGCAGACTAATACTCATATCCCCACCCGCAAGCATGCAAAGCAAAATCATTGATGATATAGGCAAAGTGTCCCAGGAAGGCTGGGACAGGTGTGCAACGTCAGGCACCTCGGGGCCTAACCCCTTTTGTTTACACGGTTTTCTTAGCGCTCTTGAAAACAGTGGCTGTGTGTCCGCCCTCACTGGCTGGCTTCCACAACATGTGGTGATCGAAGACGCCGGTAATATTATCGGCGTTATGCCGCAGTATCTTAAAAGCCACTCAAAGGGCGAATATGTATTCGATCATGCCTGGGCAAATGCATATTATCAGGCGGGGGGTGAATATTACCCAAAACTGCAATGTTCAATCCCCTTTAGTCCGGTGACAGGCCCAAGGTTGCTTGCGGGCGACAACACAGTCAAAAAACTTTTGCTTGAAAGTTCCATCACTCACGCGAAGCAATGTGGGGTATCGTCGCTTCATTTTACATTTGTTGAAAATGATGACCTTGACGTCATGACGTCACAGGGACTCTTGAGACGCAAGGATCAACAGTTTCACTGGATTAATGATAATTACGATGATTTTGACGAATTTCTATCTGCACTGTCTTCACGTAAACGCAAAAACATTCAGAAAGAACGCCGCTGCCTGATCGATAACAATATTCAGATCGAGCATTTGCACAGCGTTGAAATTGAAGAACGTCATTGGGATGCCTATTTCGAGTTTTATATGGACACGGCCGATCGCAAATGGGGACGACCTTACCTGAACCGCGATTTTTTTTCGCTCCTATCCGAAAACATCCCTGACAATGTATTGCTGATAATGGCGAAAAGAGATGGTCGTTATATTGCCGGTGCGCTTAATTTGATTGGGCCAGATATTCTCTATGGACGATATTGGGGCGCGACAGAGTATCATAAATTTCTACATTTTGAACTTTGCTATTATCAGGCGATCGATTATGCAATCAAACATAAACTCTCCAAGGTGGAAGCCGGCGCGCAGGGAGATCATAAAATTGCCCGTGGCTATGTTCCCGTTGCCACGTACAGCGCCCACTGGATTTCAAATCCATCCTTTAAGGACGCCATAGAAAAATATCTCGTCCAGGAACGAAAAGCTGTTGGACGAGATATTGAATTTTTAAAAGATTTTATGCCTTTTAAAAAAGGCAGATCTTAAGAGCTTTTTTCCAAAGTTTCAAAAGCACCAAGACTACAATTTCCGTAACGTGTTGAAATCATATCCTTGCTGCAAATTTTGCTGCCGCTGGCCACATAATTAAACTTACGGTCAAAGCTCAATCTATTACATTCACGTGGAAAAGTGCTCAAGACCGTTTTGTTGCCCTTAAGCTTAAACATGATCCGGTTATTATCCACAATAGTGGTGTTTTTGATCATATTATGATTGATGCACCGGGTGAACTCACCGGTTTGCGAATATTCCGCAAATTCTTCCAAAGCTGCCTTTTCGGCCGTGGTCGTTTGCGCCAATACACTTGTTCCCCCCAAGGTCGCAATGCAAATTGTGCTCAAAAAAATCTTGTTCATAATTTTTCCTTTCATATAACAAGTCCCACAAATAGAGTTATAACACAAGATTTATTTTTATACAATCTTTTAGTTGTATTTTACTATTTATAGGTGTTATTTTTATTTTATACACCTTTTATAATTGTATTTATGATCGAACTTAATCCCAAGCAGTCACGCCGCTACTCATCTTAGCTATTGTTTTCAGGGAGTTTTTCGAGAAGTTCAAATTGACCAAGCCCACAACTACCGCGTGGCCCAATCGAATCAAAAACAGAAATTATATCGTAACCGCACAGGCGGTTGTTGGTCGGCTTATATGAAAACTGGCGCGTGAACCCAAGTGAGTTACACTTGTTATCAAGAGTATTCAAATACACCGTGTTATTGCGCATTTCAAAAATGATATTACGATCATCAAGCACTTTGGTGCGCTTGATCGAACCATTTCGAATACAATTTTCAAAGGTATTGGTCTGTTTGTATTTTGCCATTTCACGCTCATAGCGTTCGGCGGCGGTGTCCGCAGAGGAAACACCGATAAACAGTGTGAATACACCAAAGAATGTTACTATTAACCTATTCATTTTGACACCTCTCCTAATGGATCTATGTCCCCGCACAGAATAATACTATACATGATTTTCCTGAACTCAGGCTGAATATTTAATCACATTCGCGTTACTTGTTTGAAACCTTGGCCTTTTTCTTGCCTTTAGGCTTTGGCTTTGCCTCAATCATCAGTTTCCCGGGTTCAATATCGATGATCAGCTTTTTATCCTTACAACCGATTTTAACTTCACCGCCTTCGATCAATCTGCCGAACAGCAATTCATCAGCAAGCGGCTTTTTAATCTCTTCCTGTATCACACGTTTTAATGGACGAGCGCCAAAATGCTTATCATATCCTTTATCGGCAATGAATGCCTTGGCGGCGGGAGTAAGCTTGATATGGACACCGCGGTCTTCAAGCTGAATTTCCAGTTCAAGAATGAATTTTTCAACCACCTGTTCGATCACCGCAGGAGGAAGTTCTGAGAATGGTACAATCGCGTCCAAACGGTTTCTAAATTCTGGAGTAAAGAGCTTTTTAATCGCTTCCTCATCAGCACCAGACTGGTCAGATTTACCAAAGCCGATGGTTTCTTTGCTAAGCTCAGCCGCGCCAGCATTGGTGGTCATGATCAAAACAACATTCCTGAAGTCAATCTTCTTGCCGTTGCTATCGGTAAGTGTACCGTGGTCCATTACCTGCAATAGAATATTATAAACATCCTGATGGGCTTTTTCGATTTCATCCAACAGCAGTACGCAGTGCGGTGTTTTATCAATAGCATCAGTAAGCAGTCCGCCCTGGTCATAACCAACATAGCCCGGAGGCGCACCAATCAGGCGTGATACCGTATGGCGCTCCATATACTCTGACATATCGAAGCGTTCTATTTCCACACCCAAAAGTGCTGCTAGTTGTTTGGCCACTTCGGTTTTACCAACACCGGTTGGTCCACTGAAAAGATAACAACCAATCGGTTTATCATCTTCACGCAATCCTGCTCGGGATAACTTAATGGCATCAGAAAGCACTTCGATAGCGCGGTCCTGGCCAAACACAACTCGCTTAAGGTCTTTGGAAAGCGTTTTTAGGATTGATTTATCATCCTTGGACACGCTCTTCGGTGGGATGCGTGCCATTTTAGAAACCACAGCTTCCACATCTTCCACAGATATATTTTTCTTACGTTTCGGTTCCGGCAGAAGCATTTGCGATGCACCTACCTCGTCAATAACATCGATTGCTTTATCAGGCAGTTTCCGTTCATTAATGTGCCGGATAGAAAGATCCACAGCAGCCTCAATCACTTCATCGCTATATTTCACATTGTGATGTTCTTCGAAATATTTTTTGATACCCTTTAGAATATCTTTTGTTTCCTGTGCTGTGGGCTCCACCACATCTATTTTCTGGAACCTGCGAAGAAGCGCTCGGTCTTTTTCGATATAGGAACGATATTCCTTATACGTGGTTGATCCAATGCATCGGAGCGCTCCTTTGGCAAGGGCGGGCTTTAACAGGTTTGACGCATCCATAGCCCCACCACCGGTGGCCCCGGCGCCAATAATTGTGTGAATTTCATCAATAAAGAGTATGGACCCATCCATTTCTTCAATTTCACGAATAACTGCTTTGATGCGTTCTTCAAAATCACCACGGAAGCGCGTACCGGCAAGGATCGTCCCCATTTCAAGGCAGTAAATCACCGCATCATGAAGTACTTCCGGCACTTCTTTCTTTTCAATTCGAAGCGCAAGACCTTCTGCGATCGCGGTTTTACCAACACCAGGATCACCTACATAAAGCGGGTTATTTTTGGAGCGGCGACAAAGAATCTGAATAGTACGTTCCACTTCCTGAACCCGCCCGATCAGCGGATCAATTTTTCCTTCGCGCGCTTTTTCATTGAGATTAATGCAATATTTTTCAACGGCGGACTGTGAACCGGCACCATCGGCACCTTCTTCTTCATCTATTTCACCATCAACAGGCTCGCGTTCCTCGCGCTCCCCGGATTTTGCAAGACCGTGTGAAATGTAATTTACAACATCAAGACGCGACACTTCGTGTTGCTGCAGGTAAAACACCGCATGACTTTCCCGTTCCGAGAATATCGCAACAAGCACATTTCCGCCGTTTACTTCTTCGCGGCCACTGCTTTGAACGTGAAGGATAGAGCGCTGAATAACGCGTTGGAACCCAGCTGTAGGTGTTGCATCCATTTCGCCGTCGCCGGTGATATTTCCGAGTTCCTGGTCAAGGTAAGCCTTAAGTTCCGCACGAAGTTGCGCGATATTGACATCGCACGCCCTAAGCACGGCAACGGCATCCTTATCATCCAAAAGACCAAGCAAAAGATGTTCGAGCGTTGCAAACTCATGATTTCTTTTGTTGGCTTCTGCGACACTACGGTGAAGCGTATGTTCCAGATTTGGTGAAAATGTTGGCACTCTTATCTCCTCGGACTAATCCTTTTCCAACGTACATTGAAGTGGATGCTCGTTCTTTCGAGCATAATCAACCACCTGATGTACCTTGCTTTCAGCAACTTCAAAACTGAAGACACCACAAACACCAATACCCTGCTGATGCACCTGAAGCATGATCCTCATGGCTTCAGTTTCGGGCATTTTGAAAAATTTCTGCAAGACATGTACAACGAAATCCATCGGCGTATAGTCGTCATTAAGCATGAGAACCTTATACATGGACGGCTTTTTGGTTTTAGGCTTGGTTTTGGTAATTACCGAACCCTGAGTACCACCATCGTTGTTATTTTCTTTTTCACTCATCTGCCTGATCGTCTTCTTAAATCTACTGCTTCTATAAAGATAGAAACCATATTGAAAAATTAAAGGGTTCAACTTCAATTAAATTTGAAAACCCAAAGTTAATCAGCCGAATTAATCATATCATAATTCATACTAATAAAAAATAAACAGGAAATCTTAAGCCTATGGTAGTGCGGGTGGCTCCACATCGCTTAATTTTAGCTGCGCCGAGAGGCCCTGATAAACCCGTTCAAGAGCTTCGCGGTCCTTGCCTTCGCAGCGGGCAACAATGACATTTTGCGTGTTTGAGGCGCGAATGAGCCACCAACCATCCTCGGAAAGTACTCGCGCACCATCAAGGTCATTCACATTGGCATCCGTTTTTCGAAGTCTTTCAAGCACTTCATCCACAACAACAAATGGCCTGCCTTCGTCGCATTCAATGCGTATTTCAGGGGTGTTAACTACCGCTGGAAGGCTTTTTCGAAGCGCTTCAAGGCCGCCTTCAGCACGTGCAACTGTATTGAGTAGTCTAAGTGCCACATATACAGCATCGTCAAATCCGTAGTATTTATGTTTAAAGAAAATATGACCGCTCATTTCGCCTGCGAGTGGCGCATTTAATTCCACCATTTTGCTTTTGATCAGTGAATGGCCGGTTTTCCACATTACCGGTTCGCCACCAAGTTTCTTGATATGATCAAACAACACCTGGCTGCATTTTATGTCAGCAATGATTTTTGCGCCTGGTTGGTCTTTAAGCACATCTTCAGACAGTATGGAAAGCAGCTGATCACCCCATATGATTTCACCGACGCGGTCCACAGCGCCAATCCGGTCACCGTCACCATCAAAGGCCACACCCATATCCATATTTTGCGCCGCAATGGCGTCCTGCAGTTCCACCAGATTTTCTGCGACCGTGGGATCAGGGTGATGAGACGGAAAAGTTCCATCGATTTTCTCATTTAGCAGAATATGTGTACCCGGAAGTTTTTTTGTAAGTGCTGAGACCACATCACCCGCGGCTCCATTACCTGCATCCCAACCAACCGTCATGTTGACGGCATTAAGCGCATCCATATCCACGTCTTCAAGCATTCGGTCAATGTAGCGGTCAAAAATATCCTCTTCGGATGCTGAGCCGACGCCTTCTTCAAGGTCGCCATCAGCGCTCATGCGGCCGATTTCCTGGATCTGTTTGCCGTAACAGCCTCCCTTGCCGATCATCATTTTAAAGCCATTGTAATTGGATGGATTGTGAGATCCAGTGATCATGATGCCACCATCGGTATCAAGCTCGTAAACTGAGTAATAGAGCATTGGAGATGGTCCAAGACCGATACGAATCACATCAAGCCCTGTGGACAGAAGCCCTTCCAGAATAGCCGCTTCCATGGCTGGAGAACTAAGTCGTCCGTCATATCCTAAACAAATTCTTGAACCACCATTGCGCAAAATCACAGAACCAAAAGCCCTGCCAAGCGCTGTTGCATCAGCTTCAGTAAGTGTCTCACCGACGATACCCCGGATGTCATATTCGCGTAGAATGCTGGGATTAAATTGATGCTTGACTGGCATTATCTGTCCTTATTTTATTTCTTAAGTAGTAAATCTTTTGCCTGATTAAGTTGCGACGCAAAATATCCTGATCCGCCTTGATCAGGATGCATTTTCATCATCAGTCTGTGATGAGCCTCTTTGATTTCTTCGTCGGTGGGGTTTCCGGTTAGTTCAAGGATTTCAAGGGCCTGTTCTCTGGTCATATTGGATTTCGTTGGCGCTGCGGCGTCCTTTATACCAGCACGAGAACGAAGATATGACCATAGGGATCCCTGCCACGAAAGTACTGCGCCCACTGCCAGCGCGATACCCGCTGGAACGGCTCCACGTATAAGCAGGAAAAACCCTGCAACGCCCAGTACTACGCCAAGTATTTTGCCAAACGTGTTCTTAAATTTTTCTGGTTGACTTGCAAGATAGTTGGATACGGCGAAATAAAGAATAACCGCGCCTAGTACCAAAATCAGAAGATAAAATATCATTTAAGCGGAAAACCTTGTTTCAACCTTTTCTTCGTTTGGGTCAGCGTTCCAATCGGGCAAATCCAGATCCGCCATGAGTCTGCGGATTTCCTGACGCGCTGCGATATGTGACAGCGTTACTTTTTCTTCTGTTTCACGGAAATCCACCAGCGTCAGCCCTTTCGGGAACAATTCACGATAAACCACACGTTCTGCGAGCCCCTGAATATATCTGAATGATACGCGCTTTTGCAGTTCTTTAAGTGCGTCATTGACTCTACGTTTGTTCTTGGCATCCAGGTTGGAGACGCGGTTACGCATGACAATCCAGTCAATAGTACCACGATCCGTCATTGCCCTATGTTTGCGAGCATCCCACACCATCTCACTGTAAAGGCTCAACTTTTCAACCTTGTACGTATCCGGATTAACGGTTGCAAGTAGGTCAAGATCGACAAAACTGTCGTTGATCGGTGTAATTAATGTATCCGCAACGCTATGAGCCAGCCGCGCCAGATTGGAATCACTACCCGGACAATCTATCAGGATGTAGTCCGAATCTTTATGCAGTTCATCAATAAGGTCGGTGAAATTCTTTGTATCCTCAAACATCATGTTATCCACATCACCTTCCATTGAACGCGACAGGATATAAACATCTGGAATTGAGAGTTGTAACTTATGCTTTTCCGCATAGTTCAAACGATTTTCGAGATATCGTGCGAGTGATTTTTGTCGAGAGTCCAAATCAACCACGGAAATATTAAAATTCCGCTTCATCAGACTTACGATAATGTGCATTGCTGTGGTGGACTTACCCGAACCGCCCTTTTCATTGCCCACAACAATAATATGCGCCTTATTTTTATGCTTTGGCATTTCCTTCTCCGCTCCCCATCCAGTTATTATATTTTCTAGTTCTTAATCCCAACAAACTAAAAATCTGGAAATTGAAGACTCACTATATTATTATACATACGCAAGAGGTACAACTTACCCTTTTAGGATAAATATGGCTAGTAGCTCAAGACCAGATTCTTCAACTTTTGGCAAAAAAGGTACTTTTTTGCTAATTTTTTTTGGAATTTTTATCGCATTACCACTTTATTTAGCTGTTTCTGAAGTAAATAAGAGCAGAAATGACTTCTCAACAGTAACTTTGATCAGTCATTTAAGGCTAAATGAGGGTGAAGACGTCACAAAGAGATTCGCGGCATACGGTTATAACCTAAATGAAATTAAGCGTGGTGAAGCAGATGTTCCCAATCTGTTTTTAGAAAGGCTTCCTCGGGAGCTAACAAGCATTCAAGACATCGATATGAAAAAAGAGTTGTTCATTTCGTCTCTTCTGCCACCAATCCTTAAAGTTAATGAGTATATCGAATATGAACGAAGCAAACTCCTTGAAATTATTAGCGCTCTTGAAGTCAGTGGTAAGCTGACGAATTCTGATCTCTATTGGCTAACGCGAAAGCTGGCCCGTTACCGTATGGATGCGCTCACAGAAGATAATCTGCTTACAAGCATTGACGAACTTGAAAGACGAATGAATATCATCCCTCCTTCACTTGCGCTCACACAAGCAGCCATTGAAACAGGATGGGGAACATCACGTTTTGCCCAGCAGGCCAATGCCCTTTACGGACAATGGACATGGGACGATAACACCGGCATGATTCCGCTTGAAAGAGAAGCAGGCGCAACCCACAGCATTAAGCGTTTTAATAATTTAATAAGTGCAGTGGAAGGTTACGCGCTAAATCTAAACACGCATCCCGCATATGAGGACTTTAGAACGGAAAGAAGCAAATTTGCAACTTCCACAGATATCGTGATCAACGATGATATGCTGTTCACCCTGCTATACTATTCGGAAAGAGGGTT
Source organism: Emcibacteraceae bacterium (assembly GCA_028281625.1). Taxonomy (GTDB): domain Bacteria; phylum Pseudomonadota; class Alphaproteobacteria; order Sphingomonadales; family Emcibacteraceae; genus Pseudemcibacter. The sequence continues at coordinate 16,905 of JANQJN010000016.1, forward strand.
CGAATATATCGATAACTTAAATAGCATTATGCGCGCAAACAGCCTCAAAAATTTTGATACCGTGCGGCTGAAGCAGAACGCATTTCAAGATCTTAGATCAGACCCAGCTCCTTAAGTTCAGAGCGCAGTTCTACCGGTATATCAAGAATTTCGCTGTCTTCAGCAATATCCTTTGGAACAGCATTTTCTTCAAAGTAGCGCCACCCCTGGAAGGCACGCCGCGGTTGCGGTTCAGTTAGATAAACTTTTTTATCCATCATAATCATACACTTGGTACCGTTTTCAGTTTTCACTTCTTCCAAACCAATGATCTTTTGACGGCATTGTATGACCCCTTTTATCACCCAGTAAAGTGAGCCACCATCAAGCACTTCAGCGGCGCGACGGGGCTTAAAACGAGTGATATGATAATTATAATCTCTTTCCTTGTTGCGTGGGTTTTTCTTTCGAAACTCCATAAGGTGCTCAACGCTGTCAACCCCCACACATAATTTAATCAGATGAACGGTCATGAATTATAAGAGCACCACCGCAGCCAAACCAAGAAAAGCGAAGAAACCAATCACATCCGTAACAGTTGTTACAAAGACGCTACTGGCAAGCGCGGGATCCACATTCATTTTATCAAGTGCAACCGGGATAAGAATGCCCGCAAGACCCGCCATAATCATATTTACCACCATGGCTGCACCCATTACGCCGCCAAGCGTAGCATTTTGAAACCAAAGCCAGGAAAGCCCCCCGATAATGATGGCAATAATTACACCATTTACGAGCGCGATTGATGTTTCTCTAAAGATAATCCTTTTTACATTAGATGATGTCAGGTCGCGTGTCGCAATGGCGCGTACCGTAACCGTCATGGTTTGTGTTCCGGCATTACCGCCCATGGATGCGACAATTGGCATTAGAACCGCCAGTGCCACCATTTGTTCGATGGTAGCATCAAACATCGCGATCACCATGGATGCGAGGATTGCGGTAGCCAGATTAACCACAAGCCATGTTACCCGATTTCTCGATGCTTCAAATACACTTTCAGTAATATCTGTTTCCTGAATACCAGCCATGCGCATCAAATCTTCCTCGGCCTCTTCTTCGATCACGTCAACCACATCATCAAAGGTAATCATACCAATAAGTCTTCCATTATCATCAACCACACCAATGGATGTTAGGTCATATTGACTGAAAAGATACGCCACTTCCTCCTGATCCATATCCACGGACACAACAGTTGGATCTTCTTCCATTATGTCGCGAATTCGTGCGTCTCGGTCACTTCTAATTATTTTATTAAGTGCTGCGGTACCTATCGGATGATGAGATGGGTCTACAATAAACACCTCGTAAAATTCATCGGGCAATTCTTCTTCTGTTCTGAAATAATCAATGACCTTACCAATTTCCCATCTACCTGGCACTGCAACAAGCTTACGCTGCATCAAGCGTCCAGCACTATCCTCCGGAAACGAAAGACCTTCGATAATCGCGATTCTATCTTTATAGGGTAGAGCATCAATGATCTTGCGTTGATCTTCCTCGTCCATGTCTTCAAGGACGTGAACCGCATCATCACTTTCCATTTGGGTAATGGCGCGTGCCACATCCCGATCATCCATTTCCGTGATAACGTCATCAAGGGTACTGTCATCAAGTTCTGATAGAACCTCGGGCTCCATTTCAGAACCAATAAAACTCGTAAGCAATTTACGATCATTGTCGCTTAATTGCTCAAAAATATCAGCGACGTCCGCGCTATGAAGGGGCTCAAGAAGAAAATCGACCTGCTCCTTGTCACCAAGCGCAAGTGCTGCCTCTACCTCCGCCACAAGCTCAGGCGAAACGGGCCACACATCATCAAGATGTGTGTCACCATCAGCGCTTTGATTTTCGCTATCCAAAGTCATAATGATCCCCTGAGAGCTGGCTACGTTCTTGAATTAAAATCTTTTATGGTCAACAAGTTATACAATTTATGTTCCCATTTCAAATATATAGTCTTTTCATGGGCTCATATATGGATTAAATTTCGCGCTGATTTTAAAGCAACCTAAGAAAGCAATCCAGTGACTTCATTTAATCCACCTGTTCGAACACTAATGGGACCCGGTCCCTCAGACGTATCCCCACGCGTGCTTGAAGCAATGGCGCGCCCGACCATTGGACATCTTGATCCCGCCTTCCAAACATTGATGGATGAGATTAAAGGTCTTCTCAGATATGCTTTCAAAACCGAAAATATGCTTACCTTCCCAGTAAGCGCACCAGGTTCCGCCGGTATGGAAACATGCTTTGCCAACCTTGTTGAAGAAGGCGATAAAGTGATCGTCTGTGTCAATGGCGTGTTCGGCACTCGCATGGTTGAAAATGTAGTGCGCTGCGGCGGGGAAGCGATCACAGTGGATGATGACTGGGGCAAACCTGTTTCCCTTGATAAGATCGAAAACGCCCTTAAGGAAAATCCGGACGCTAAAATTGTTGCCTTCGTTGCTGCTGAAACCTCAACGGGTGTTGCCTCTGACGTTAAGGCGCTTTGTGCACTGGCGCACAATCACGATTGTATCACGATCGTTGATGCAGTGACGTCCCTTGGTGGATCTGAACTTGATGTGGACGGCTGGGACGTCGACGCTATTTATTCCGGATCACAAAAATGCCTGTCCTGCCCACCGGGTATTTCACCGGTGAGTTTTAACGAACGCGCCATTGAAAAAATAAAAAACCGTAAAACACCGGTGCAAAGCTGGTTTATGGATCTAAATCTGGTCATGGGGTATTGGGACGGAACCGGTGGCCGGTCTTATCATCATACAGCGCCGGTTAATGCCATGTATGCGCTTCACGAAAGCTTGCTCATCCTTAGGGAAGAGGGGCTTGAAAATGCATGGAAGCGGCACATCGACATGTCAGAAAAACTGCGCGCCGGGTTTGAAGACATGGGGATCAAATATCTCGTGGACCCCGCTTGTGCACTGCCGCAGCTTAATACCATCATTATTCCCGACCATATTACTGATGAAGCTGCAATCCGCGCAAAGCTTCTAAATGATCATAATCTGGAGATTGGTGCGGGGCTTGGTGCACTCGCCGGTAAAGTTTGGCGCGTCGGACTTATGGGCCACAGCGCCAGCGAAGAAAATGTGAATGAATGCCTCGCTGCGTTTAAGGCGGTTATGAACTAAATAAAATCACAGTTTCGTTAAACTATTGCCATTTTAGTTGGCTAACTTAACCCCTCAATTAAACTATAACCGATAGGGGGATTTGATGAAACACGCACTGTATTTTATCGCATTACTTATATTCTACACCGCTTCACTTGCGTCAGCTCAAACCAGCGAGGAACATGAACAGGCACTGCTGGCATTAGCAGACGATGATACCAATGTGGAAGCCATATTACGTAAGGCCGAAAGCTATGGCGGTAAGATGGATTACTTACTTTATCTTCATAGTTTCAAGCAACCTTCAGAAGAACGCAATCAAAAAATCCAAACCCTTCTGACGGAAATCTATAATGCAATTGGTTTTCATTACTTCCTTAGAAACTACTCCCCTGAAGGACCAAACTACGATGGAACCAGCGCAAGCCTTTTTCCTGTCCTCAGAGCGGGAACAGGCAATAGAACTTTGGCACTCACTTACAATTTACTGTATAGAATTCCCTGCGCCATCCTTGAAAAAAGACCAGACCTTCTGGAAGTAACTGCGCCTTATTGGGGCAGTTCTCGGGACGGACAAATTCCATCGTCCGGTTGCAACAATGGCCGAGGGACCGTTAAGGGCTTTCCGCTAAAACAGGTTGATCGCTTCGTTGCTTCAACTCACTTAGCGGACGGAAATTTTGTGAGAGACAGGCAAGGCACAATTCGATTTAAACATATTAGGACCTTTATGTTGAATAGGGAAATGCTGAAACTTGCGCCTTACATATTACTTGAATCACCAACGCCAGACATCGAAGTTCCCTATGATAAGTGGAAGTATTTGTCATTGGAAAACTACAGTTCAGCAAATAAAGTTAAAAACACATACACTGATGCGATTAAATCCTTGGTGAAATTTTATATTGCCTACAAAGGCTTGAATCAACCGGAGAGTTATAAAGCAGCAAAAATCGGATTATTTAATCTGGCTTTTGGCTCGAACTGTAGAGACACATTACCAAAAAATTCATTAAGAATGATGATCTTGAACAATGACGATTCCACGAAGATAGCAAAACTCATTAACTCCGATACTTTACTTGAATGGCTCCCTGCTGGATCATTTTACGCCTGTTCGCGCTTCGCTGGAAAAGACCCACTTATTCACATAGCAACAAAGAATGCTTTTATTTTAGATCAGCTATTAAAATTGAACCAAAAAAGTGCAATTAGTATTGAAGCACAAAGGCAAAAGGATTTGGAGATTGAAGTGGACGCGATCAATTCATTCGGTAAGACCGCTTTGATGACAGCAGCTCAAATAAATAATTACAAGAGCGTAAAATTACTTATTGAATATGGCGCAGACGTAAACGCTGTAACAGGTGATGGATATGATGACAAATATTCGTCCATATTAGAACACGATCACAGAACGCCTCTCATGTATGCTGCCGCAAATTCGTCACTAGCAATTATAGAACTACTTATTGAAAATGGTGCATCTATCGATATGACGGATAGCGAAGGCCTCAAGCCATTAGATTATTTGATAGGTGCAGGGCGTATTCCCAGCAACTCACAACTCTCTTTGGATGATTTTGAACAAGCTATTCAATTACTTAAGCAGTGATCTAACCCAGCTTTTATCGCGTTAGTGCATTAAACAGTTCCTCATCGTTGACGATCCGCTCAACCATGGTTTCAAGAATGCTGCGAAGCTGAGAGTTATTGGTATTTTCATTGGAGGAGAACGGAATCACCCGTTCTTCTGAATTGCTGTAATTTTTACCAAAGTTTTTACCCTCTAGCCTAACGCTCATACGCGACGTTGTGTTTACGGTTGTTGTAACCACATTGCCGTCTCGGGTATAGCTAAGGTCGTCAAGGGAGACCATCATTCTGATCGCCATTGGATGGTTCGCCGCACTTACATTAAAGCCCTGCTTTGAATAGGCGTCCACCATAGCAAGACCAATGGTTTCCGCCAAATCCTGGCTTGTGTAAATCTGTGTGGTATCACTTGTGGTGCCAATCACCCCAGATGAGCGTGAATCGTCCACCGTGATAGCAAGTGTAATACCGCTTCCAACATTTGAGCTCTCTACACGCGGGAAGATTTCAATCTGCGCATCTTGCGATGATGACGCACAGGACGCAGCGATCAAACAAGCAATCAAAATGATTATTTTTTTCATGGTTATCCCCTTCTTTCGTGCTCTTATCATAATATAGATCGAGATTAGTATGAACATCAATACGTTCAAATTTTGACAGTCGTTATGGTAACTGTTCCCAAATAAAAAACCTCCTCACCGGAAATTCCAGCAAGGAGGCTTTAATAATTTGCACGTCTAATTAACGAAGCGCGGCCGCTGCTTCATCTACACGGCGCCACAGATCCATTGTATTACCACTCCAGATCTTGGCAATTTCTTCTTCCGTATAGCCACGAGCCACAAGTTCAGCGGTCACATTCATGGTTTCAGATGCATCCATCCAGCCGACAACACCGCCACCGCCATCGAAGTCAGACACAAGGCCCACGTGATCAATGCCGATCAGATTCACCGCATAATCAACATGGTCGATGAAATCCTTCACTGTTCCTGGTGGATATTTGGCGTCAATCGCCGCCATACCGTCAATATATTGCTGGCTGGATGCATGTATTTCAGCGTCCCACTCGGCATCACCTGCCGCTGTTGCTACGGCCTGACGAAGCGCATCTACTTCAGGGCTTCTTTCAGGATAATATTTCACAAAGCTATCCAGACCAACGATCTGAACCACGCCGCCAGAAGCAGCGACTGCTTTAAGCTGTTCGTCATTTAAGTTGCGGCGATGTTTGGCAAGCTCCCAGACACCGGAATGCGATGCAATGACCGGCGCTTTGGAATATTCCGTTGCCTGCATCATGCAATTAATGGACACATGAGAAATATCAACCATCATACCTAAACGGTTCATTTCATCGATCACTTGATAGCCATACTCGCTTACGCCGCCATGCTCTTCTTCATCGTCACCAAGACGCTCCAGCGGTGTTGCGCTGTCACAGATGTCATTATGGCCATTGTGTGCAAGCGTCATATAACGTGCGCCAAGGTTATAAAATTCTTCAACCCGCTCGATATCCTTCCCAACCACAAAACCATTTTCAATACCGATCACAGCCACTTTTCGCCCTGAGGCAGCGATTTCGTCGAACTGGTCCGGCGTGTGAGCGAGACCAATACGGTCCGGATAATGTTCGGTCATACGACGGATTGCTGAAAACTTTCTGCGCGCTCTGGCTTCTGCGAGGGCATAGCCTGCATCATCACGAACCCCTTGGCCTACATAGACAATGAAAAACCCACTATCAAGCCCGCCAGTTTCCATTTTACCAAGATCAACCTGCTGCGGTGTATCCGTGCCAGGATCATAAATCGGATCAAAGGTCATATCTTCATGAATATCAATATGGGTATCCAGCGTAAGGACGCGTTCATGAATGGCTTCAACACTGTTATCTTCTTGGTTGGCCATATCGCCACCCTGATCGCTACATCCCGCGATCATAATAGCGACCACGGATGCCATACTGGTCAGCGCTGCGCGTTTTGCTGATAATTTCATTATCTTATCTCCCTCATAATACCGTTATATTATTCGCGAACTATGAAAGGATAAAACGCTCTTCAACGCAACAAGAAAAGTGAGTTTTTTAGCCATTTCCGCTCTAAAAACTAGTCAAGCGGAATTAAAGCACCCTGCTGCGGGATGATGCAATCAAAACAGTTGGGAATAATCTCAGCCACCTGGTGCTGATAAATAACGAGATTTTTAGTTTCCGGCAACATATTTTCTTTCCTGGCATTTTCAAACAATTTCGGTGATAAAAATGCCGCATCAAGCGCTGGAAGATCTGCCAGATGGGCTGTTTCACCGGTTTCACCGCTAAGATAGATTTTCTTTCCGTGCCAATCCAACAGATAAGAATAATGCTCGGTGACACCATATTTGGTTTTAATTGCCTGAATTTGAATTGGACCATGCATTAAATTTTCTTCCACGATGATGGTATCCGGCTCAATAATTGGTTCCGGCATGACCACAGTGACTTCGCCGTCAGGATCCTGCG
>JANQJN010000039.1 GCA_028281625.1 Emcibacteraceae bacterium
ATCAGCCGAATTTATGTGCATCCCCAAAACCCAGACCTTGTTTATGTGGCCGCGCAAGGAAACCCTTGGGGTCCTAACGAAGAGCGCGGTATGTACCGCTCCACCGATGGCGGACAAACATGGGAGAAAATCCTTCATGTGAGCGACGGTGCCGGCATCGTGGATCTGACGGTAAGCGAGGAAAACCCCCGCATAATGATGGCAACCTCCTGGGAATTTAACCGAAAGCCATGGGTGGTGGTTAGCGGCGGTCCAGACAGCAAGGTTTTTAAAACAACAGACGGCGGAGATACCTGGAAAGAAATAAATACGGGACTTCCTGAACTTAAGGGAAAAATGGGAGTAGCCATCGCCCCTTCCAACCACAATATCGTCTATATCGCTATTGATGCGCTTGACGGTAAAGGTGGTGTCTACCGCTCAACCGACGGCGGTGAAAGTTTTACCCAGGTCAGCAACGATGGCCGCACCTTCGCTCGGGCCTGGTACTATCTGCATATATATGTGGATCCCAACAATGAAAATAATGTCTGGGTGTTAAATGGCGGGCTCATGAAATCCATTGATGGCGGTAAGACATATAATACCGTCCCTGCCCCGCATGTGGATCATCACGCCATGTGGTTTAACCCGGATGACAGCAGCAACTTTATCAACGGTAATGATGGCGGGGCCAATGTAACCTTTAATGGGGGCGAAACCTGGTCATCGATTAACAATCAGCCAACCGCTCAGATTTACCGGGTGATTACCGATAACCTGTTCCCATATAACATCTATGGATCGCAGCAGGATGCCAATGCGATCATGATCGCCAGTGAAACTTTAAGCGGCGGGATAGGTGAACGGCATTGGTTCAGCCTTGGTTCAGGGGAAAGCTCCACCATCGCGTTTGACCCGGATAACCCAAGGTTTGTTTACAGCACCTATTTCGCCAGCATGATCGGCGAATGGGACCGGGAAACGGACAACTATCGCGATGTAAGGCCATATCCAGAGCGGGTCACCGGTGAGCAACCCAAAAATCTTGTTCTGCGCGCAAACTGGAACAGTCCGGTGATCGTATCCCCACATGATCCAAGCGTGATATATTACGGATCACAATATCTGATGAAGTCCACTGATCGCGGTGCGAGCTGGGAAATCCTCAGTGAAGACCTCACCCGCGACAATATGGATCATCAGGGGTTGGGCGGAATTCCGATCTCCAACGAGCAAATCACAGCAGAAAGCTATAACAATCTGTTTGTGATTGCTGAAAGCCCGTTGGAGCAAGGCGTGATTTGGACGGGGTCTGATGACGGCCTTATCCATATCACCCGTGACAATGCGGAAAGCTTCGAAAATGTCACACCGCGCGACATGCCCGAAGCCATCGTCAATGTAATCGATGCATCGCCTCATCAGGCAGGCAAGGCATATTTCGCGGTCGCGGGGTATAAGCTAAATAACTTTACCCCAATGATTTATAAGACCGAAGATTACGGCCAGAGCTGGGAAAAGATTGTAAACGGAATTCCCGGCGATACGTTTGTCCGTACTGTGCGCGAAGACCCAAAACGTGAAGGACTACTCTATGCAGGCACCGAAACCGGCATGTTTATCTCCTTCGACGACGGTGAAAACTGGCAGAATTTCCAGTTGAATTTACCCGAAGTTCCGATCACCGACCTTCATATCCGTCATGATGATCTTGTCGTTGCCACACAGGGGCGGTCCTTCTGGGTGCTGGATAACCTTACCCCCCTTCATCAGATTATGGACGGCGATGTGGGCGACGGCCATCATATGTTCAAGCCCGCCTCGCCGCTTCGACAGATATCCCTTGGCTATCCTGAATATAGCAGTGGGGATGCAGACGTTCTAATCGGAAAGAACCCGCCCCGCGGGCTTCAGGTGCAATATTATCTCACTGAAGATTTAGGCGAAGATGATGTGATTTCCATGGAAATATTTGATGCAGATGGTGCGCTGGTGTACGGCGAATATTCCAATGATAAATCGCAAGTATGTGAGAAATCACCATTACCAAAAAATCTCAAAAAATCCGCTGGTGCAAATCGCTGGAGCTGGAACATGATGGTGGGGACTTATGAGTGTTTTGATGAAATATTCAATGTGACCCGCGGCCGGTCGGTCTATAAAGCAGTTCCAGGTAGCTATTCGGTGAAGCTCACTGTCAACGATTTTAGCCAGATGCAAGAGTTTGAAATCCTTGTGGATCCGCGCCTGACGGGTACCCACGCAGAAAACCTGCAGCAGTATCAGGATATGGATGCACTCAATAAATCCCTCTACGGTATCATTCAGGACATGTCCAAAGGGGTGATTGATCTTCGTAATGCACAAAAGCAGATCGCATTCATCAAGAGTGTTTCCTCCTCAGAGGATCTTAACACTAATGCTGATGCCCTGAATGACACGCTTCAGATGTGGATTGATAAGATCCTTCAGGAAGATTTCAGAACTTTCCAGCATGTTTATCAAATGGAAGCAAAATTCCTGATGGAAGTGCGAGGCCTTATAGGCCGTATGGGTGGCTCTGATGTTCCGGTAAGCCAGGGTGCACGCGAGGTAGCTCAACGCTATCTGGATGAATGGAGCGAGCTTAGAGCGGAGCTTGACAAAATCGTGTCCGAAGACATTACGGAATTTAACACTATTCTAAGAAGTGATAACCTTCCGGAAATTTATATAAAATAGGGGAAAAAATAATGTCACTAAAATACAAAATTGCAGGATCACTTGCAGCCATTCTTATTTCAACAACAGGATTAACACAATCTGGATTGGCTCAGGATGTCGATCCAGCGCTATATGAAAATATGTCGTGGCGGGATCTTGGCTTTTCACGTGGTGGCCGGTCAACGGCAGCCGCCGGGATCGCTGAAGATCATCTTACCTACTATATGGGAACAACCGGTGGCGGGCTTTGGAAGACGGAAGATGCAGGTATCAACTGGAGAAACATATCAGACGGCCATTTTGAAACGGCAACAATCGGTGCAATCGATGTTGCTGACAGTGACCCGAATGTTGTTTATGTCGGCACAGGTGAAGCTCCACTTAGAGGAATGAAGATTTCCCATGGTGATGGTGTTTATAAGTCCACCAATGCTGGTGAAACTTGGACCAATGTGGGTCTGACAAACAGTCGGCAGATTGCATGCTTGCGTGTCCACCCAGAAAACCCAGATATCGTTTATGTTGCTGTACAGGGCAATCCGTGGGGCGCAAGTGAAGACCGCGGTGTGTATAAAACCACTGATGGGGGAGAGACATGGACAAAGATTCTTCACATCAACGACTTGACCGGGGCGACAGACATCTCGATGGATCCAAATAATTCGCGGATTTTGTACGCCTCAATGTGGGATCATGACAGAACACCATGGCGCGTACGAAGCGGCGGAGGATCCAATTCAAGTGCTATATACAAATCCACTGACGGTGGAGACACCTGGGAAAAAGTCGGTAAAGGACTTCCCGATGAAATGGGCAAAATAGGTGTTGATGTTTCAGCGGCTAACCCGAACAGAGTTTATGCAATCGTTGAAGCCGAAGGTGAAAAAGGTGGATTTTACCGCTCAGATGATGGAGGAGCGTCATTTGCACTGATAAATCATGATCATATTCTAAAGGCCCGAAGCTGGTACTATCATCATATCTTTGCGGATCCCAATAATGAAAATGTTGTTTATGTTCTCAACGCACCGATCATGAAGTCTATCGACGGTGGCAAAACATGGAAGCGTGTTGCTGCGACCCACGGGGATAATCATGATCTTTGGATTAATCCCACAAATAGCAATATCATGATTAATTCAAATGACGGTGGTGCCAGCGTAACTCTTGATGGCGGGAAAAGCTGGTCTAGTCAGGAAAACCAGCCAACGGCCCAACTCTACCGCCTGAGTGTGGATAACCAGTATCCTTACCGTGTATATGGATCTCAACAGGATAATTCATCCATATCGCTGCCTAGTCGTTCAAAAGCAGGTGGGATTGGTATTGGGGACTGGGTTGCAACTGGCGGTGGCGAAAGTGCCCATATTGCGTTCGACCCTGATAATCCGAACTTTATTTATTCGTCCGCAATTGCAGGAGGTGTTGTCGAATGGAACAAAGAAACCAAACAAACCCGCAATATAGTACCCTATCCAGAACGGACATTTGCGGTCAATCCATCCGAACTTAAATACCGCGCCAACTGGAATGCACCCATTATTGTGTCACCACATGATCCGAATACGATTTACTACGGTGCCCAATTGGTTCTCAAGTCAACAGACCGTGGTGTTAGCTGGACAGAAGTCAGCCCTGACCTGACTTTAAATAACAAAGACCGACAGGGCGATGGCGGCATTCCATTTACCAACGAACAAGTCAGTGGTGAAAACTACAATACCCTCTTTTACCTCGTTGAATCACCGCTGCAGCAGGGCATGATTTGGGCTGGCACCGATGACGGGCTTGTCCATTTAACCACCGACGGCGGTGTGTCTTGGGGCAATGTGACTCCCCGCGGAATGGATGAATGGCAGGTAAACGCCATTGAAGCATCGCCACACGATGCGTCCAAGGCCTATATCGCGGTTGCCGGGCACAAAATGAATAATTTTGAACCGCATGTATATCGTACCAATAATAATGGAAGGTCGTGGCAGAAAATTGTCGATGGTCTTCCGGAAGATACATTCGTTCGCGTTGTTCGTGAAGATCCGCAAGCCGAAGGCCTCCTTTATGCAGGAACGGAAACAGGTCTGTTTATTTCTTATGACAATGGCGACAATTGGCAAGAATTCCAGGCAGACCTGCCGGAAACACCCATCACCGATCTGCGTGCTGCCCATGGTGATCTGATCGTCGCAACGCAGGGCCGTGGTTTCTGGATATTAGATGATATTGGACCAGTTCGAGAAATGGCAAACCTAAACCCCGATGATAATCATCTGTTTGCCGTGCGCGATGCATATCGGTTACTAAGTGGGCGCACGCTTGGTGGTGGAAAAGGTAAAAACCCACCAAACGGCGCAATTATAAATTACCATTTGGCAAAGGACACACCGGAAGAACCAGTGGTAAAAATTGAAATTTTCGATGATGCCGGGACACTTGTTAAAACTTACGCAAGTGATGCCAATAAACTTTGCCCTCATGACCCATACGCCACTGCACAACCAAACCCGCCCAGCAACAAAGCCGGGTTTAATCGCTATGTGTGGAATTTACGGACAGAGCCGCTAGCGTGTAATGCTGGTTTGATCCATAACCCACGCAGCGGAACCTACCTCGTGGCACCAGGTACATATACTGCAAAAATAGTGGCTGGAGATTTTAGCGCTGAGCAATCTTTTAATGTGCTGGCCAGCCCCGACCTAAGCGTTGTTGCCGATTATGACGAGTATAAAGCTATTACTGCCAAACTGCATCAAGCAGCTAATGAAATGGTCGCTAATGTTCAGACTATCGGCAGTATTAGAAAACAAATCGATACTATCAGGGATGTAACAGATTCAGACATTGCTGACGAAGAAGCGGCGACGCTCGAAGCGAAACTGACAGAATGGCATAACAAGATAGTAAATACTAATCTACAAACATTCCAGGATATCATTCGCTACCCAAATCGGATGGCTCTAAATTTCAGCTTCTTGCTTGAAGATATAAGCGGCGCTGACATTCCTTTGAACAAAGGTATGACGGAAGTTGCGGATCGCTATATGTCCGAATGGGCAGCTGCGAAATCAGAATATGCAAATATGATTTCGACTGATGTTGCAGCCTTTAATATGGCCATGCAGAACGCTGGTTTGCCGGAGATTTATATACCATAAACTCTAGTTCGCCTCGGCATTTCCAATGGTGATGGCGGTGAGGAAGACATTCTTCGCCGTGCGCATCATGGTTGGTATGTCGGCCCATTCCCCGGGGAAACCCCTTTCGCCACCTCGGGAGCCGCCAAGACCGATGGAAAGCGTTCCTCCGGCAATGGACACATTAAGATTGGCCGAACCCGCGTTTGATAAGGTTGGATCGTAACCAAGGTGGTTTGAGATGGCACGCGATGTTGTCACAAGGGTGCTTGTCTCCGCCCCTTCAATTTGACCCGGTGGTGTGTCAGACACCACTTCCATTTCGAAGGTTATACCAAGCTCATCTGTCACGTCGGCTAGGATCTGTCGCACTTTTTCTTCCATGGTTAAAATATGCTCAAGATCAAGAGAGCGAACATCCAGCGAAAACCAGCCAGTTGCCGGCTTATGATTAAAAACAGCACCGCTCGATAGCACTGCAACATTTAGTCTGGTGCGGCGATCTTCGTAGATTTGTGGCTCGGGAATTTGCAAAATGCGGTCAACAGCACGGCCAATGGCCTGATTAATATTTGGAAGGCCACCACGCAGTGTATGACCTGCTGGCCCATGCGCGTGAATACGCCACCAGTGAATACCGAGCGCTCCGTAGCTGATACTACGCCCGTCTCCCAACACATCGACAAATGCGATGGCACGGTCCTTATATTCGGCGTAAAGATGCTTCATGCCGCGAAGACCGGTTTCTTCCTCAGCGACGCCAGCGAAAACAATATCATGTTCGGGCACAAAACCGTTATCCACAAGTGCCTTAGCTGCAGTAAGGAGCGATACCGATGTGAGCGACGTATTGGTGCCTGGCCCGACAACCCGGTCCCCTTCAACACGTGGTGGCCCGCCAGCAGCACGTTGATTTTCAGCAACCGTTTTAAGATCATCGAGTGTCGATACAAACACCAGAGCTTTGCCAGACCGCCCATTGATCACACCAATAGCATTTGGTGCATCATTTACCCGCACATTCTGAAGCCCAATTTCACGCATTTTTTGCGCGACCGCTTCTGCCCTTTCGTGTTCTTCGCCAGAGGGAGAAATAATTCCACCAATATGGACAAGCAAATTTGCAGCATCATTGGTTGCGGCATCAATTTCAGATAGCCCATTTTGCACTGCATCATCCGAAAGCGCATTTTCAAGCATCCTTTCATTCGCAATCGAATGTTGTGCTACAATCGTTAGAAATAGACAAATGTAAGCCAATGTACGCAAAGAATTTCTCCCCATATAATTTTGTTAAGCCTTGAGAAAACCACAGATCAGATAATAGTTCAAGCCGTGTTGACATAGAGAGCAATGATTCATACTGTCTTGGTCTTTGGAGTTGCCAATATGCTTGATCTTAGACCTAACTGCGAACTTTGTGACAAGGACCTTCCACCTGGATCCTCTGAAGCCTGTATTTGTACATACGAATGTACATTTTGTCGCTCTTGTGTTGATGATGTACTTGAAAATGTTTGTCCAAATTGCGGTGGCGGATTTTCTCCGCGACCCGTCAGGCCAGTTACCACAAGGCGGGACGGTGTGAGCCTTAAACATCAACCGGCATCAACAAAACGCGTGCACACAAAATACTCCTTCGATGAGCTTAAGGAATTTGCATCAAAAGCTAAGGATATACCACCCGAGAAAAGATAACCTTAGCTTTCTTCAGACGCTGAAGCTGCAGCAATTTGATATTCATCTTTAAGAGAACGATCAATTAGGTAAGCATCGTAAGATATCGTTTCCGGTTGCTCATGAAAAAGATGAATGACCAGCGTGCTCACTGGCCTAGGCTGGGTTGATACAGACGGACCAACGCTGGAATTGAATGTTCCCCCACCTTGAAGTCCAACCTTGCTTGCGTCGGAAAATACGCTACCCACATTTACGTTCGCACCACGCCCGGCCACATCGCGGTTATTGGTCGCTTCAGTGATTACGAAATAGCTAAACCCTTTTTCAAGCGTGATTTCCGCGCATCGAAGCAGCGCAAAATCATTTACTTTTTCTGTCTTTGTAGTACGCGTTCCGGTATATGAAACGGTATAAACGTTGGGCTCAGTCTCTTCTGATTTGTAACCGACACCGTTGTTAAAACTCTGGTAGCTATTGTTTGCAACGCAGGACGCGAGCATTAAAACAAGTGGTACAACAAATATGTTTTTCATATAACCAGCTCCTTAAATCAAGACTGATTATAACCGTGGCTCCGCTCACAAAAAAATCAACTTTATGTGAAGCATATTAACCTGTTAAATGTCTTAAACATCAGGTGTCGTTAGAGATCTCATATTCTCTTTTAAGCGCTTGCCCTATAAGCATGGCATCATATGCTACTGTATCCGGCCTATCGTTAAACATATGAATCTCTAGCTTGCTTTGTGGTCTACCATTGGAACTAACCGAAGGGGATACGTCTGTATTGAACCTATTACCGCCAGGCGCACCTATTCTAGTTCCGCGGCCCAACATTTCACCTAAATTTACGCTATTAGCGTTTGCAATATCAGCTCGATTATTTGTTGCTTCAGTAATTACGAAATACTTAAAGC
The DNA here is from genome assembly GCA_028281625.1 of Emcibacteraceae bacterium. Taxonomy (GTDB): domain Bacteria; phylum Pseudomonadota; class Alphaproteobacteria; order Sphingomonadales; family Emcibacteraceae; genus Pseudemcibacter. Next base: position 8,414 of record JANQJN010000039.1, read on the forward strand.
CTTTTTCTAGTGTAAGTTCCGCGCATCTGAGAAGCGCAAAATCATTTATTTTTTCAGTCTTGGTAGAACGTGTCCCAGTATAAGTAACAGTATACACGTTGCGATCACTTCTCTCTGAAACGTAACCCACATCGCCATTAAAGCTCTGATATTTGTTATTTGCTACACAAGACGAGAGCAAAATAAACAATGACAGGCAAAATATCTTCTTCATAAATACATCCCCCTTTTATGTAACGAAAGCCTAGCAAAATCATATATTACCCCAAAAATCAACTTTATGCGAGCTGCCGTCGCCAGAAATTCTACTTTTAACCGCCTTGTGCATTCAGAGCATTTTGTATGATCCGGATGTTATTGTCCAAAGTTGAAGACGGTCTTAGGTTACTTGCTTGCGTTAGCAAGTTCAATGCTCGTTCAAGACGTCTGAAACTAACGGCCATACGGGCGTTGTCCGTCAGAGCATCATAGGCAACTTCATCGATGTTCGCGGCGCGATCATAGTAAAGTTCCGCACGTTCATAATCACCCGCGTTTTTATGATTTTGAGCAAGCAACAAAAGTGCTTTTCCATTCATCGGGTCTCTTCTTACAGCATCATTAAGCAGTGGGACCGCCGCAGCGAATTCCCCATTTCCTTGCATGATTTGCGCTTCCATGGTCAGCATGGCAATCTCATCAGTCCCTGTCAGCGAATTACCATAAACAGATTTAAGTTGATTGAGGTAATTGCCTGCATTCTGCCAACGTTCTTGTTGTGCGAAGAATTCCACCGCACGGGAAGCGCGTGCAAAATCAGGTCGTCCGTCAGCATTCAGTGCCGCCATATAGGACCGGAGCGCCAGCGACGGAATTTCCTGACGGATGTATAAATCACCCAGCAATGTAAGGCTCATTCCCGTGGATGCTCCCAGCCGATTTAAAACTTCAAGATTAGATATGGCATTTTCATCTTCATCAATAGATAGATACGCATTCGTCTGGAGCATCAGATAAGTAGAATCATCGGGTTTTTCGCGAATAAGTTCCTCAAACGCGACTATGGCATCTTGAAATTTCCTTGCCTGAAGGGCGGCTTGAGCGAAGCCTATCTTCCAGTTTGTTTTATCTGGTTCAATCAAGCGGGCATTGCCATACGCCGTCATGCTTGAACTGTATTTTTCCTGTTCCACGTAACAATATCCGAGAAAGCCATAAGTAAGACCATCACCACGGCCAAGCTCAAGCACCTTATTCAGATGCGGCATCGCTCCTTCGCAATTGTCCTGCTGCATGTAAGCAAGTGCAATATTTTTATAGGCTCTCAGGAAGTTGGGAAATTTGCGGATCGCTCTGTTGTAAGATTCGATTGCTTGCTCCGGCTGGCTGTTTTCCAGATAAAGCTGCCCCAGCATATAATCCATCGCTGCTGAACTTTCGGGTGTAATTTTGGGCTCCAAAAAGAATATCCCGGCTTCCACATCATCCTCGATAAAGGGGGCAAGATCGCTCATGGTCGTCGCTTCAATGGGGCTAACTTCTGGGCTAAGTTCCATATCAACGCCGTAGGATCCTAGATATCTCGCGACGAATTCCGGATTATTCCAATCGTTCTCAGAAAGCGGATAAAGCTGTGCCTGCGCGGGTGCTGCAACTAAAACTGCTGAAATCAATATAGCGAATAATCCGTTTCTCATCATTTTTTCATCTCTTATCATGGCGGCGTTATTCCACTCGCTGACACTCCAGGTATCGAGCCTTCGCTCCTTCTCATCTCCTGCCGTTGTCTGAGCGGAATTTCCCTGGATCTAAAGGGAAGCAGAAATTCCACACGGCCTGTCTCGCCATTTCGAGTAGGTGCCGTAAATTTCAGTTTTCCCACATATTCTCTTATTTGTTCTCTAGCTTCCTGATTATTGAGTTCCTCAAAGGATTGAAAAATGACTGATCCGTTTTCTGTCAGGATTACTCTTACAAGAGCTGTTATTTCTTCAAAACCGGCTTCTGCCGGTCGCTGAAACAGCGGATCATTTAAGGATACAGGCGTTTCATCCAGTTCCGCCAATGAAAAAGTTTGAATCTCGGCCATTATTTCAGAACGGTCAGTCTTTACATCGAAGTTGGCCATTTCAATCTGTACCTGCAGCTCCCCCTGTAAGCTGACCTCTAGCTGTACATCCAATGGTTCAACCTCGATTTCTGATTTAACCTGTTCAATTTCAACTACATCTTCAACGGTGACTTCTTCTTCCTGTTGCTGTCGCTCAAGAGGTGGTGGTGGTGTCGTTGCTAGTTCAATAGGCCTGACAACCTGATCCGGAGCGGTATAATCCTGAAACATCCTGGACAGCGGCAGCAACATAAACAGCATTAGTGTAAAAAACACCGCATATAGAACCAACCGCAGCGGATTTGGTTTAAATTTTACGCGGATGGCAGGAACTGAATTCATCATTATCCTCAATTCTTTAGAATTAAATACGCCACATTCAAATCCGAACACGTTATTGTATATTTTTGGTGCCAACTGAGACTAACCCTTGTTTTCAGTTTGTTCTCCGATTAACAGCAGCCCTTTTTAATATATCTATATTTTTCTGTAAACTAAGTGAGGGCTCAATTTCATTTGCTTCTAACAACAATTCCAGCGCCTTTTGGAACTTTTGATTATTTGCGGCCATTCGAGCATGATTTACAATTGCATTGTAAGCAAACCCATCATCCCGTGCTGCTCTATCATAATATAACTCAGCTCTCTCAAAATCTCCCAATTCATTGTAAACTCTGCCCAATAAAAATAACGCTCTGCCATTAAGTGGATCGTCAGAAAGGATTTCTCTTAATTGTCCCAATGCAATTGCAAGATCTTCTCGCTGAAAATTTAATTCAGCATCTGCTAATAAAACAACTGATTCATAAGCCTCAATCTCGGTACCAAAAGTGAGTTTAACTTCATTTAACAATGTTGAAGCTTCTTCCAGATTACCATTTTCCAAAAGTAAGTAATAGGGCTCTATAAAGCGTTCAATGTTAACAGAATCATGTATTTTTAGAGCAGATATATAAGACTCTGTTGCCCGGACAGGTATGTTTTCAATTAAATACAAGTCTCCTAACTGCACTAAATCACTTTCCTTCGATTGGTTAAGATATCCTATATATCTATAGTTCACAATCGCTTCTTGTGGTTGATTCAGCGCGGCGTAACTATTTGCCTGCAACAACAACAAATCTATATTTTGCGGAAATTGCCGTATTAACTCGTCAAGTAACAATGACGCATACAAGTAATCTCCTGACGCCAATAACGCTTTAGCCTCACCTATTTTCCAATCAATATTGTTGGGTTGAAACGCTCGCGCCATTTTGAATGTTGTAACAGCCGAACTATAATTGCCAGTTACGAGATGGCAATATCCCATAAAACCGTGCACTAGGCCTCCAGGCTGCCCCAATTCCATTGCCTTTAGCAAAAATGGCATACCTAATTCACACTTCTCATTTTCTTCCAGGTCTTCATTTTGGATATATGCAATTCCTAACCCTCTATGCGCTCGCATGAAATCAGGAAATAGTTGGATAGCTCTTTCATAATATGGGATAGATTTATCAGGTTCACCATTCTGAAAATAAAGTTGCGCCAAAGTGAAATTTATTGCTGCTGTTGAATCTTCATCCATTTTCGGAAGCAGATAATCGATGGCTTCACTGGTATTCTCTTGAACCAGAGGCTCAATGTACTTTAAAAGACGGATATCCGATTGTAATAGTTCCGGGTTTAGGTTGCTGTTGACACCGTATGACCCAAGGAAACGACTAACGAACTGAGGGTTCGAAAAATTATTGTCTGAGAGTGGGAATTCTTGGCTGCTAACATTGAAGGGCAATAATAAAACAAGGTGAAGTAGGCCCAATATAGATTTAATAGTTACTTTGACTAATACTCTCACTTGGTTTCCCCTAATCAGTTATTTTCCGCTATTCTTAAAGGTAAGATAAACTCAGATTTTACAGGCTCCCCATTTTTGGTAGGAGGTGTATATAGCAAACTTTCTACGTATTTTATGGTAAACGACTTTCCAGCTCCAACGCTGATACTAACAAAGTCTTTAAACTCAACTTCACCTTTTTCATTGAGCATAACCAATGCTTCTGCCTGGATTTCTCTTACCCCCATCTGTTTTAGCACAAGTGGGAAAATCACTATCGGATCGTTCAACGATCTGGGCATGACGTCCAATTGATTTAGGTCGAATAGCTCCACGCCTCCCCCAAAACCATTCGTACTTCCGCTACCACTTTCTCCATTATTGCCGTAACTGCCGACACCAATCTCAATTGGAAATGTTGTATTCACATCTATAGAATAATCTAACGCCATTTTTTCTAAATTGAGTTCACTCTTTTTGTTTTGGATATCTAATTGATCCACCAAATTGGCACCTCCTAATTCTTCAGAATGTATCTTCAGCACTTCAGGCGGAGGTGGTTGTGTCACGGACTCTACAGTACGAATTATATTTTTTTCTTTGTTCTTGTCATATACAACACGCGATAAGGGCAGCAACATAAACAGCATTAGTGTAAAAAACACCGCATATAGAACCAACCGCAGCGGATTTGGTTTAAATTTTACGCGGATGGCAGGATTAGACATCATCAATCTCCCGCCGTAGTAGATACATTGACAGTGAGTGCACCACCCAGCTTCGCTTCATCAAGCACTTTGACCAGAAGCCTGGTTGGCACCATATCATCCGCTTGCAGGATCACCGGTTGTGGCTCCCTGGCAGACATGCGTTTTACCAAATTGCGAACACCAACCACCCCAATATTGCGTCCACCATAAAACACTTGTCCGTCTGCAGTTACAGCAATCAAGATTGAATTGCTTTCAAGATCCACTTGTGAAATCGCCTGCGGTTTATTGATTTCCACGCCCGTTTCTTCAAAGAACACGGTGGTGACAATAAAAAAGATCAAAAGAATAAATACCACATCAATGAGCGGCGAAATATTGATCTCGCTTCCTTTGTGCTCCGAATTGATGAACAAACGCCGCTTCATGATGCGATCTCCCTAAAGCAGTCATTTTCTAGTTTCTCAAAAAACTGCGATAATCGGTCACGACGTACTCTGAGCATCATCAATAAAAACAGACTGGGCACTGCGATAATGAGCCCCATTTGAGTGGTAATTAGTGCTTCTGAAATTCCGCCTGCCATAAGATCAACCTTTCGGATGTCTCCCCTATTCATAAGGTTGAAGGTGGTTAGCATCCCCATCACTGTGCCGAGCAACCCCAAAAGCGGCGGAACACCAACAAGTATGGTAATAAAATGAATACGCTGTCTGAAATATGGTAGATACTCTGTTTTTAACATCGAAACACGTTCCCGCATAGACGTGGTATTTGGATTTCCCGCAAGAACCTCTTTTTTTAAGGGTTCAAACAGTCCCTCCAATTCAATCTGTGAGAAGCGAGAAAAAAGTTCGAAGATATTTAGGTAGATAAACACCGCTAACAGAAGAAGCGGCCACATCAATATTCCGCCACTCTGCCAGAGGACATAAAAATCAGCCATGAAGGTGCTCATCAAATCCATCAACCACCCTCACTTTTTGGCAGGCCGTTGACAAAAACAACCGCAAACTTTTCCATATTAGCCATAATCGCCTGCACTTTCCGGCTGAGTAGTGCATGCATGATCAGAGCAGGTATTGCAACGATAAGGCCGAACTCCGTTGTAATCAGCGCTTCAGATATCCCTGAAGATAAAGACTGGGCATCCCCTGTACCGAACAGGGTTATAAGCTCAAATGTGTTGATCATGCCGGTCACAGTACCCAATAGTCCAAGAAGAGGCGCAGTCGCCGCACTAATGGCAATCAATGGCAGGTATTTTTCAAGCTTCGGCTGGGTATCCAGCATACTTTCATACATGATTTCTTCAATCAGTTCCTTTGAGCCGTCCGCGTGCCTCACGGCTTGCGAAATCATCTCCCCCACAGGATAAGGGATGTCGGCTGCAGCCGCCTGAGCCGCTGATTTATCCCCTGCTGTAAGCTTTGAAAGAACACTATGAACGCTGCCACGTTGAGGCAGCTTAATTTTATAAATTTCGATAATCTTCAAGATCGATGCCGCTATTGAGAGGCCCGCAAAGAGAAGAATTGGGATGATCCATATCCCACCTTTTCCGATATGTTCTAAAAGGCCGTCACTTTCACTTTCAATGCTGAGGGCCTTGCCGCCAGTCACATCAACAGGAATGTCAACAGCCTCCCCAGTTAGCAAATTTCCTACATTGGAAAGCCCACTATCTTCCGTAAAAATATGGGGAATAGTGCTGTCTTCAAGGATGATCATGCCATTAATATTTCCTGCTGCATTTTGGAAATAGGAAACAGGTCCGAAACGGGCAACTGTCCCAGCGTTAAGCACGCCATCGCCGGTCACCACATTACCTTCGAATACGTCGCCATTAAAGGCCCGCCTGATACGGCTGAAGCCCTGGTCGATTAACTCAAGCTGCACCGATATTCGATCCTCACCAATTTGCGATGGATCAAGCGTATTAAACCTGTTTAGGTCGGCCTGATACTGATCATATTCAGCAGTACTCAAACTTGTTTCGAACTTACGCGCATATTCATCAAGAAGGGAAACCAGGAAATTATTTTCTTCTTCCCAGTCCCTGAGATTGTTTCTGATATCCTCAAGCGCCAGCGTACGGGCATCATTGGCTGCCTGAATTCGTGCAGCTTCATTGCGAAGTGTTAGTATACTGGTTTCTTTTTCAGTAATGCGTCGCGCGAGCGGTATTTTTTCTTCAGCGATGGTATTACGTTGTTGATTTAAGCGGTCAATAGCATCAAGCAGATCCCGCTCTGCTGACGATTGAGTTGTTGTTAAATCCTGCGCCATCACGGTCGCGGGAATGACTGCAAAAATCAAAAGAGTTTTCAATATCCTGATCATCATCCGCCCCTCAATTTCGCTCGATTTCAAGAGGAAGGCTTATGAGAGCCGGGCTTTCGCGATTTTCATATATGTCAATCGCCCGAATAATGTCGTCGGCCAGATCATCTTGCTCACGCCACTGCCAGCCTTCATCACTTCCGCCCGCAACCGGACCACCAATTCCTGCTGTCCGTTTTGCTGTATCTGCGAAATATGCACGCGAAAGGCCCAAAAACAGAACTTTCACTTCCACCTGCTCACCGGAAGCAAGCGTCCTGATTTCTGTACCGACAGTGATGGCGCTGTCAAAGTCCTGCACTGCGCTTAGAATACTAACCAAGGTTTGCGCTCGTTCACTTAAGGAGTAATTAGCCCCCTCAGTAAGATAGAGCCTGTTTACCATAGGTGCTATTTCATCTTTTAGTAGTGTTGGCAGTCTTGGAATTAACTGCCGTGCCTGCATTTCATAGAGCGATAGCCTTTCTTGAAATACAGTGGCACTTTGTTCATAGGCTTCCTGACGCGAAATAAGCTCAAGGCGTTCTTCGTCGGCGCGACTGGTGTCTTGCTGAGAAGCACTTATTGTTTCGCGCAAGATCCGCTCTTCCTGATCTAGCGAGGATAACAGATCATTCAAAAGCGCTTTTTCCGCAACCCAGTCCGCTTGTTCCTGCGATATTGTTTTTTCAACCGCAACCCATTCTTTTAGAGTGTCTCGCACATCATCAATGTCCTGACCTTGGACAACGGTTGCAATCAGTGATGTCACCAATAATAGAAATGATAATTTCAGAACACTAGAAACAAGTTTCTTTTTTTTATTCATTGTTTCCCTTGACCATAATTGAATAGTAACCAAATCCCGCTCCCCAATTGTATCAGTCATATTTCGATAATCAATATATCAATAGTTGTATTAAAACTATTTTAATATACTTATAGAAACTAAAATCAATTATTTATAGCAATAATATAAAAAAATATGTATAATTACAACCATTATTATAAATTAGCGTCTATATGATCAAAATATGTCAACACATTAACTATCTGATGGCAGGGGGAATTTGACAATTTACATCTCTTCACAAATACGTGAAAACACCCATTGGAAATTTGATTTCCGAAAAAAGGGAAAATGGCTTAAACTTGCGGTCAATTGCAAAGGAGCACAGATGATTAAGCACATTCAACTGACACTTATTTCTATAATGTTTGTGATTGGCCTCACCGCAAGCGCATCTGGGCGCCAGTATGACGCCACCCTCTCGCTTATTATTTATGCCGCAGGTAACAATGACGAGCGAGATGTCGCCAAGGAGCTTGGTAAGAATTTTACCAATGTGCAATCCTTTGATGCCACCAAAAACACAAACTTTTACCTTCATTACTATCTTACCGACGAGAATTTTGTTCAGTATTCACTAACCAGAAACGGCAGAACTATTGATGCTGATAGCGGCGTGGAAACCCAGCACGGTACTGTCGGAGGATCGCGCTATGAAGAATATAAAAAAGATCAGAAATACAGCATTCAGTTTGCTGGCGGCGAACGGGAAAACAAAGTTTCAGTTGTCGTGAAACCTTATAAAGGAACCATGGTGCTTTATAATTCATATGGTACCGAATTGCTGCGGGTGGAAAGCCAGGATCACTACAAAACAGAATCGGCGGCTCTTAAAAACTCCATAAAACAGATTCGCCGCGCCATTGATCGTAACGGTGACAAAATGGCAATCAGGCAAAAACTCAGAAGCCTGTTCAGTGATTATGGTGAGCTTCGGGAAAACCAAAAACAAAAAGTCGATGCCCTTGCCTACATCGCCCATAAAGACATGCTTGAACAAATGTACGGTGAAGTGGCACAGGTGGAGCTTCCGGCCGGGATGGTTCCCTATGCAAATCTTTATTCATCCATTAAAGACTACCGTGCGCTCGAACAAATTCTCGATACGGATGCAGTTATTTTCGATAACCCTCCTGCGGTTAAAAGGCTTCCCGGCCATCTAATTAATGAAATAATTAAAGCGGATGCACCTGATGACGTTATTGAAAAAGTGGCTGCGGCTTATAGCAAGAATGATTTTCAGGAACTGGATATCAATAACCTGACACCACTTTGGGCAGCGATTTCACAAAAAGACACTGCGCTAATGGAAAAACTGATTGCGCTAGGTGCCAATGTCAATCAGATCACCAATGTAAACGGCAGCTATCTGACACCGCTAATGCTATCCGCACAGCTTGGTGACAAAACCACATCTGAGGTACTTGTAAATCGTGGGGCACGTAAAGAACTGACTACACCCAGTGGGTTTACGGCCTGGTCAACAGCCATGTGGCAAGCCAAATATGATCATGCGGAATATCTTTGGCCAACGGACCTATTTGATTTTAACAGCCAAGAAGCGCAGAATTTATTCGTTCAGGCGGCGTACTATGGAAGCACCGACAAGGTTAAGAAAATGATCGAAAATGGCGTTCCCATCACGTCCCGCGGGGTTAATGGCGATAATGTTGTTATTTCGGCGATCAAAGGCATAAACACCTTTTCAATTGAGCCTGACTTCCAACTTCCTGGCGCGACCGAGCACTCATCAGGGTCAAAAGTATTCTGGGATATTATTGCTGAAGCGCAAACCGCAGGATTTGATGATCCTTACAGAAACACAACAGACACACTCCGTCAAACGGTACTTTTTTACGCCTATCCGGAAGGTAGCAATAGTGTGAAGGATGAGCATCTGGATCTTATTTCAAAAATTATTCAGTTTGGAGTCAATCCAGAAATTACCAACGTGAATGGCCAGAACGCCGATCAGGTTTATCAGGATGCCCGTCTTGCTTACCTTGATGAGCTTTATGAAAGCCAGCTTAAAGACATTAATGAAGAACGGCGCGATGCCGCAGAACTTGCGCAAATCAAACAGGATGAAGCCCGCGATCAAGCGCTCGAATCCATAGGAGAACTGGACAGCTTTAAAACCCGCGCACGTGCGACACAAAATGCAAGACGACTTGAACTTTTTGAAAGACAAGATCGGAGAGCGCGACAAATGCGAGCGAGAACACAATCCACCGAGTTCGAACGCGACACATCGGACGTCACACAAAATTTGGATGTTGCGGCGATCAAAGATGCGGTTGATGAAAAAATTCGTGAAGTTTACGCGAATGATCTGAAGATCGCCAATGATCTTGCGCTGCAACGTATTGACGAACTAGAAGAAATGATTGACGGCCTTAAACAGGATGAAGTGGATAACGCTGCATCCCGAAAAGTAAAAATCACCCGCCTTGTGGCGCAAGGTTCGGATTAAGCTTTCATATGAAAATCATCACTGTATCCGGCGCCAGCGGTTCGGGTAAGTCCCTCCTAACCAACCATATACAAAATGCTATAGAGGGCTCATTGCTGTTGAGCATTGACCGTTATTATCTAAGTAAAACAGAACAAATTAAGAAAAACGGTTATTTTAATTTCGATGATCCTGCATCGATCGATAGTGAATTGCTCCGCATCCATTTGGATGAGCTTACGGTCAAGGGCCGCGCAACTGTACCGATTTATGATTTTACCGTCAGTGAACGAGATGGTTACGAGGCAGTGATGGCAACAAACGCGATCATTGTCGATGGCCTTTTTTCAAACGCGCTGCTTGAAAATGAAAGCCACCTGTCCATTTTTGTCGATGTTGACCTTGATGTGGCGCTCGAGCGGCGTATTAAAAGAGATGTTGCCGAACGTGGAAGAACTGTGCAAAGCGTTATAAAACAATATGAAAAGCAGGTGCGCCCATCATATGAAAAGTTTATCGCCCCACTGAGAGAGACCGCTGACCACACGTTAACCAACAATCATAGTATCGATGAATTTCTAAGGCACGCAGACGAATTACTCACTAACCATTTGCCTGAATAGCTTTTGATCTAAATCGAATATAGATCACCACAAAGATCAGATACCCAGCAATCAAAAACCAGGCAAGACGATCAATATCTGAAAAGGATATTGCAAACTGGCATAATAAAATCACAAGTCCCATAACACTAAGTGTTTGAAGCGCATTTTGTGACAGTTTCCAATGAGCGGATGCAAAAACATCCGGAAGTTTACGTGCGAGCAAAAATGCTGCGACTAGCGGCACCATGTCATATATAAACACAAGGCTGCTGCCTTTCATAATGATATCTCGTAGGTCTTCACCAATCAGTATCGGGAAGGCCCCAACAATTAGCAGCATTGTAAGCAAATAATGTGGTGTGCCATATCGCTTGTTCACAACCGCAATTCCTTTAGGAAGCCAGCCGTCGTCACAAGCAATCAGCACCGATTTTGTCGCCCATGAAAAGGTGGAATTGATACTGGTCGCCAGTGCGCAAAGCCCCGCGCCAACGATAAAGGCCGTATAAACACCGGGCGGCAAAATTTCCTTGGCCACATCGGAAAGCGTGGCACCAGCCGTTTGCTCAATTGGCAGAATTCCCACAGCAACGATGGAAACCAGCGCGAAGAAAACTGCCGCAATCAGGGTACTAGCAACAATCGCACGTGGCAGATCACGATGCGGATTTTTCATTTCACCGCCAAGTTCGGAAACAAATTGTGCGCCGCCCGTTGCAAAGGACATCACCACGCAAGCCAGAGCAAAACCGTACCAGCCATCAGGAAAAAGTTTTTCCTGATCGGTAAAATTTGCGTAATCCACTTCGAGTATTCCAAAGAAAATCAGTGACGAAAGCCCCACGAGCAACACAACAATCATAACCTTCTGTACTGCTGCTGCCTGTTTAATCCCAACCAAATTTACCAGATAAAAAACAAATAATATGCCAACAGCGACCGCTCGAATATTGATTTCCGGAAGCAGTGCTGCAGCATATTGCGCAAAACCCAATGCAAAAAGGGCGATTAAAAAATGCGTGATCAAAAGTACTGCGAGGTAGAAAAAACCGACCTCCGGCCCAAGCACCCGTTTGCAGTAAACATAAAGCCCGCCAGTGGCCGGCATTGCCGAGCCCATAAAAACAACAGGCAGTTGCTTAATTACTGATAGTATGGAGGAAAGAATAAACGCGAAAGGAACTGCGTAAGCAGTGAATTGAATTCCGATGCCAATGAGCACCATAATTCCGGAGCCAATCACCTGCCCGAGGGCAATGGCAAACACATCCCAAAAGCTCAACGTTTTTTTTAGTTTGCTCAAATAAATCCCCTAGATCTTAGCGAGCGCAGCGTCGAAATCCTCTATCAGATCGTCTACATCTTCAAGACCCACCGACACCCGGATCATACCGTCACGAATGCCCATTTCAAGTCGCTCTTCTTGTGGAATATCAAGAAACGCCATCAATGCCGGAATCTGAGTAGTGGTTCGTGTTCCCCCAAGGCTCGCTGAAAAACAACTCAGTTCCAGATTATCTAATACCTTAAGGGCCGCATCGGCATCCTTAACTTCAAAAGTGAGCATGGCACCGAATTTGGGCATTTGGGATTTCGCGATATTGTGCTGTGGATGGCTTTCAAGTCCAGGATACCATACACCTTTCACGGCCTTATGGCCTTCAAAATGCGCAGCGAGCTTCGCCGCCGTTTTGCACTGCCGCTCAAGGCGAACGCTCAGTGTCTGAATACCGCGGATCAGCATCCAGGCGTTAAATGGCGCAAGTGGCGCACCAAGCTTGACCATGGTATTCCAGCGGATTTGTTCTAAAAAATCTACCGGTAATTTGTCTGATCTCATGCATATGGCGCCACCAATAATATCGCTGTGACCACCGATGAATTTAGTAGCACTTTCCACCACAATATCCACCCCATGATCAAGTGGTCGCATCACATAGGGGGAGGCAAACGTATTATCACACACCACAATAATGCCATTTCCCTCGGCCAAATTGACAATCGGCTTGATGGGTGCAACTTTCATGGATGGATTGGCTATGGTTTCGAAATATATAACCTTTGTGTTCGGTCTTATGGCCGCCTTCACCGCGTCGATATCCGCCGTATCAACAAAAGTGGTTTCGATGTTATAATCGGTGAGCCGATGATCAAGCATTTCATGAGTGGAACTATACGTGGTCCAGTCACAAACGATATGATCTCCGCTTTTAAGTAAGCCAAGAAGCGTAACTGAAATAGCCGCCATACCCGATGCAGTGGCAAGGCAGGCATCCGCCCCTTCGATCGCCATCATTTGTTCTTCAAACTGATATTCCGTTGGATTGCCGCAGCGGCCATAGATATTCACGTCTTTGCGTTCGCCATCGACAATGCGCTGGAAAATCTCACGATCATATTGAAAACTGGAGGCCATAACGATAGGCGGATTGACCGCCCTGGTCGCCTCATCCGGCGGAATATAAACCGCTTTACTATCGAAGCGAAGTTTACCTCGTTTATCTTTATCCATCAGTGAGCATGCTCCACTTTAAATTTATATTCACCAAGACGGGAGACCAATATACAGCCAATGGCAAGGGATACCATCGCGGAAATCATGGTGTAGTTGTAACTTCCGTAAATATCGTAACCAAATCCCATAATCGTTGGGCCGAACCCAGTTCCAAGGCTAAATGTTACAATCTGAAAACCGAAAAGTACCGAAAAATTCTTGAGGCCGAAATACCGGGACAACAGATATGGTGTCACATCAAATTCCGCACCCATTCCAATTCCAAACAAAATGATCGGGATGATGGCGTATTCTGTGCTGATGCCACTGAGAAAGAAAATATAAGCGAGGAATGGGCCCGCCAGAAATGCGATCGCCACATAGGGGGCGTGGTAAATATCCAACAAATAACCCGCCACCGCGCGACCGATGATCAGTCCAAAACCCATTGCACCGGCATAAAAGGCCGCCCGTTCGGTAGTAAGCCCGGAATCAATCAAAATAGGTTGAAGATGACCAAGTAGTCCTGAGTTGCCAATCGCAACGAATAAAAATCCAATTGCGATGATCCAAAATGTACCACTTGAAAGCGCCTCTTTAACCGATACGCCTTCTCTAAATTCGGCCGAATTTTCTTCTTGATTGGGTAATCCATCCTCTACGGGCGGCTTATCTTTCAGGGTAAAGAAGAGCGGCGGAAAAGAGATAATAAATACAATAAGGCCAAGATATTGATAGGCCACGCGCCAACCGTAATTATCGATAAGGAATTGATTTAGAATAGGAATAATCATCGCACCGATTCCCATTCCAGCAAGAGTTAGGCCCAGTGCAAATCCGCGTTTCCTGTTAAACCAGGCGGAAATTATTTTCGAATATGTCATTGGACCGGTACCAGCAGCAAAGAATACCATGGTCAGTGAAATGATAATCAGGTGAAATGTATTTTGTGCCAAGGAATAGGACGCAAGAGTGATAGAAAGAAATACAACACCCAGTAAGATCATTTTCCGGGAACCATACTTATCGCTTAGTTTTCCGATCAAGGGGGCCGCGATCAAGTTCCCAAGTATTCCGAGATTAATCGCTCCGGACACTTCACCGCGTCCTGCGTTTAGAGCTTCTGAAAGAGGAATTACAAAGGCGGGCGTTCCGTAAATTAGAAAAATTGGCACCCCAAGGATCATACCGATGATACACCCGATAATTAGGGGTATGCTTTTATCATTAAATTCGTTGATCACCTGTGTCATTTTCTTTCTCCCTGAGGTCAAAACGATAGAGTAAAGAAACTTTGCGATCAACAATTATGTCAGTTATATTGACATTGAAATGAAGCAATTTGCCTTAAGGAAACAGCATATGTGTCACACACAAGAAATTGAATTTTTTGGTAAATCATTAAATTATAATGATTTTTCAGAAATCGTTGACGGCATTACGTTTGAGGGCAATGGTCGAACAATTGCGATCCTGCCTGATATTTATGGTTTAACTGACTTCTATAAGGGCTACGCGTCCTATCTTGCAAAACAGGGGGCAACAGTACATTTGGTTAATCCATGGAGTGGCCTTGGTGATGATCCGAATGTGAGCCGCGAAGAAGCTTACGTACGCCGCTCAAAGCTAAAAGATAACGAGTATTGCGGTCAAATCGAAAAATTTTTGAACGCCAATAATGTGGATGCGATTGTCGGTTTTTGCCTGGGAGGAAATTTTTCGCTGGAAATGGCGAAACGAGGTTACGAAGGTACCAATTTATCAGTCTACCCCCTACCTTGGGGCATGGACAATCGGGATAAAATTGAACCAGCATTTGACTATATGCCCGCCCTTAACAAGGACGTTCGTATATTTATGGGGGAAGCCGATCACCTTGCCGGGCCAGACAATATTGAAAAACTAAGATCAATTGTATCTGGTAATGATCATCTAACGCTCAATCTTTATGAAGGATCAAACCATGGCTTCTTCACCGACATTGACGGCGATGATGAGGCGCTTAAGGCAAACGCTCATGATGCGATCACCCGGATCAACGACATTCTGTTTGGCGATGACGCTTAAGCCATGATGAATTTTACATATAAACCCCTGCCCTGGAACATCACATTCGCACCCGGTGCGGTTTCAAACATTCGTGGGATGGTAGAAGGACTGGGGTTCAGCAAAGCGCTTATTTTATCCACGTCAGGTCAATCACAAAATGCTCAGATCGTGGCCAGTCACCTTGGTGAACTAATTGTTGGTCACTTTGACCAAGCCAAAATGCATGTGCCCATCGAAACGGTTAAGGAAGCGAGCAATTTAGCAAAAAGATTGGGCGCTGATTGCACGGTCTCCATAGGAGGAGGTTCCACCACCGGACTTGGTAAAGCATTGGCACTTAGGAAAAATTTACCAAACATAGCCATTCCAACAACCTATGCGGGGTCGGAAATGACCAATATTTGGGGCATTACAGAAAAGGGAAAAAAAGTCACTGGCCGCGATGACATAGTGGTGCCCAATTTGGTGATATATGATCCGGAATTAACGTTATCGCTTCCTCCGTCCGTTGTTGGCCCAAGCGGGCTTAATGCATTGGCTCAGGCTGTTGTCAATGTTGCAACCGATGCGCCAAATACCATGGTTTCGCTGATGGCTCTTGAAGCCATTAAAGACATTGCGGAAAACCTACCAGCCATTATTTCCGAACCTGAAAATCTGGATGCCAGATCCAAAGTTCTTTATGGATCCAGCATGGCCGGTGCATCACTTGGTACTGGCACCACCAGTCTACATCACAAGCTTTGTCATACCTTTGGAGGGGCATTTAAAACGCCGCACGCGGAAACACATGCAATCCTCCTCCCCCATTCGGTCGCCTATAATGCTAAAGCTACAGCAGATGGTAGCCAAGCCGTTGCCGATGCTATGGGAGTAACAGACGCCGCGATTGGCATTCGTGATTTGGCACTGAAAGTTGGCGCACCGACAGCGCTCAAGGATATCGGCATTTCAGAGCAAGATATTGGAAAGGCTGTAGAAATCGTCTTGGGAATGGATTTTCACAATCCGGAGCCAATAACTGAGACGCGCCTACGACACATGATGGAAAACGCCTATCACGGGCGAGAGCCAACTATAGATCAAGCGTAATGACACCATCTTTATCTGTGGCCCGTGAACAACACAAAGTCATTTTATGGGTTTGCTGAGCTTTGCTCAGCACATAGTCCCTATGCTCAACTTCCCCTTCAATATAATTGCAGATACAAACACCACACAGACCATCGGAGCATTTCTGGTCTACGGGATATCCTGCTTTGGTCAAGGCATCCGCAGCAGATGTATTTGCTGGAACTACAATCTCGGCGTCGGTTTTTGCGAGCTTTATCTTGAAATCATGATTTTCATAGTCCACATCCCCTGGCACAGTGAAATATTCCCGGTGCAGCGCTTCTTCTGGCCAGCCCTGGGCACCCGCACTTTCAAACACCGCGCCCATAAAGCCAGCCGGACCACAGGTATAAAGATGATCTCCATCCTGATAGTCGCCAAGCACATCGGCGACATTGAGCCGATTTTCATCGCTGAAGTGAAAATGAATATTGTGGCGCCATGGTAATGAATTTAATTCTTCTATAAAGCCGGCCCCCGCCCGGGTGGATGCTTTATAATAGAAGATGAAATCAGCATCCTTCGCATGCAGCTCATGTCCCATGGCAATGAGCGGCGTAATGCCTATACCTCCGGCTAACAGCAATGATCGTTTCGCCTCCTTAACAAGTGGAAAATGGTTGCGTGGCCGTGAAATCATGATTGCTTTTCCGGGCATCGTTCGCTGATGAAGACGGAGCGAACCGCCAGTCCCCTCTTCTTCCATCAGAACCGCCGCACTATAGTGATTTCTATTGGCCGGATCGCTGCAAAGGCTATATTGGCGGATGAACTGTGCGGACGGCATGATGTCGATATGGGCACCAGCTTCAAATTCGGGCAGTGGCGAGCCATCCATGCTCACGAAATCGAATTTCACTATTTTCTCATCTTCGGAAATCACCTGTTTGTTTTTAATCAGCACTGGAAAAACAGGTGGCGGTCCTTCAGGCACCACATATTTGGGTACGAGATCCTCTGTTTCCCCGATATCAAGCCGTTTTTGATATTCATCTGGAGTAATTAGCTTCTCGTACGCCTTAATCCCCGCTTCCCTGTCAAGCGGTTGCGGTTCAAGGTATGGCGTCGGCGCGATATCCGCTGGATAACAAGACAAAGTCTGATCCTCCGGCTTTAATTTTAAGCCCGTGTTTAGGCCCCGCGCGTGCGCGTGATCAGATATACGCGCATAGCCTTTATCTGTCATTTCCAGATCCCACCACCATTTCTTCACCGGGTTGATGTCGCCATTTCCAAGCCAGTCATCAATGCGACTGAGTAGCGGTGCGGTTGACGGGAAATTGGTCGCCAAAA
This sequence comes from Emcibacteraceae bacterium, assembly GCA_028281625.1. Classification (GTDB taxonomy): domain Bacteria; phylum Pseudomonadota; class Alphaproteobacteria; order Sphingomonadales; family Emcibacteraceae; genus Pseudemcibacter. Next base: position 26,210 of record JANQJN010000039.1, read on the forward strand.
ATCTGAAGGGCGCTTCCTTAAATATCCCTTCGAGGTTCCACGGGCAGGTCTTCATGCACCTTCCACACATGGAACCATCATCGTTGGTCATGCGGTAACGGGTACATTTTTCCACGTCCGAACGCCACATTTCATAACCATTAAACATGACCTTATCGCCAGCGCTGATAGCACCTGACGGGCATTCGCGAGCGCATTTGTTGCAACTTCCGCAAAATTTCTGAAGGCCGAAGTCAATAGGCTTATCCACTTCCAGTGGAAAGTCAGTGGTAATAATGCCGCATTTAAGTCTAGGCCCCAGAAACGGATTAAGAACCACATCACCAATCCTGCTGATTTCACCCAGGCCCGACAGTAGCACCAATGGTGGCTGAAGAACGTCACCGCCGGACGCCGTGTGATTGGTAGCAGGAAAACCTAACCGTCTTAAGTGCTTACAAACCACACCATTGAGGAGTGATCCCCGCATATAGGACCGCATACTTTGCGCCGCAGACAAATAATCGTCGCCACTCGCCCCTTCCATGGTTTCATGGCCCTGATCAATGAGCGTGGTGATTGCATATTTGTGCTGTGGTTCCAAAGGGTTACCTTGAAGATCATGGGAATACCAAACATAATCCGGCGCTTCCGAAATTCCCACCAGATCGGCACCCAGGAAATGAAGGGTAGCCTTTATGATGTCGCTGTTTCGTTTGGGGTCGTCATACCCCGCAACTTTGTCCTGTGCATGTTCCCCTTTTTGATGAATGACAAGAGTATTCAAAATCTGAACCAGCGCTCCACTTAGGGGGTTCTTGAAAACCACATAGCCATCAATGCTCAAATCACGTGGTCCTTTGCCCAGATCACCAATGAAGGAGCGTTCAAAAAAATCGACCCGCTTTGGAAGCCTTGGGATACGCTCAGCATCCACAAGGCTAGTGGGGTCATCACGTCTTTTTAATTTCTCCACCGGGTACAGGCTGTCTTTAAAATCACGCCCCGCAAAGGGCACATGGTCACGGGCCGATTTATGCGAATTTAAACCAAGCCACCAATTTGCGTTACTTGGCGTTTTTGCGTTCTCCGACAGCGGTTCGTCAACCTCCAACTCCAGTGTTGTACTCACCGCGGCAAGACCAAAACGTCTTCCCACAAATGGGTTGGTAAACCCTTTCCCGTCCCAACGCGCAATACCAGCCGCAACGGCCGCACGATAAAGATCAAAATCAGAACTGGTAGCGCTGTGGGCACGTGCTTCATAGCCAAGGCCACGAATATAATTGGCGCCACCAATGGCAACTTCTGCTGCACGCAGGCTCGCACGATAAATTTGCAGATCTTTAATCCAGTCGATGCCTGGTTCATTGTCACGGACATCCCGTGGAAATTCAAAGGCATAGACAATCAGGTGCGTATGACCCTCCACCGATTTCTGATGGGCCTGCGCAGCCATGGCGACCCGCATGAAAGACATGGCGATATCGCCCATAAGAGGTTTAGCCATATTTTCTTTGGCTTCGGCAAAGAACTCCGTAAGTCTTGGGTGGCTGAAGGGCTGATCCAGCTTTAGTGCTTCTTCGATTTTGCAAATGCCAACAAATGTGGCGTCGAGGAAATGACCAAAGGCTTTTAAATTATTGGATCTTTCCTGAAGATCTTCCGGAATTTCCGATTTTCCCGGTGCCACTGCACCATCCCGATTTGTATCAAGCAGCGCTATATAATCATCAATGGCATGGCGAATGGAAAGCGGGCCATTCGATGGCGCAACCTGAAGCACCTTCTGCACCGGCATTTGATCAAAGGAATGTTGAGCACCACTTTCGTCGCGGGCTACCCCCTCCATTGGATAGTGGCCTAAATGTACCGGTCTATTTTTATAGGAAAACAGCTTCATTTCACCCTGAACTTCACATTTTTCTGACGCAATAATGTCAATATAGTTGACATTATCATACACGAAGTGAACAATAAGTAAAACGAAAGGAAAAATCCTCTGTCCAAGAAAAAGAAATTGAAAGAATGGCAGAACCCTATGCTGGTTGAACTGGTCAAGGCCATGAACTGGGCCCATCAGAACATGCAGCATGAAATCTCAAAAGCCGGAATGGATGCTGTCAGCATCAACCAAGGCATTGTCCTTTCATACATTCAGTTGGGAATCAAAAGACCTTCTGAGCTAGCGCGGGCCATGAATATCAGTCGCCAGGCCGTTTCGGTTATCCTGAAACAGCTGGAAGAACGTGAAATTGTCCATATGGTTGACGATCCGGATCATAAACTGGCTAAAATCGCAGTTATGACAGATGATCCTGAAATTATCGAAACATTGACCAGTGCGCGAAAAACAACTGAGCAAAGACTTCGGACACGCATTGGCAGCGAAAATTACGGTAAGTTAAAAGAGGCCCTTGAGGCAACTTGGGGGCCAGTTGGTGAAGATCGGGACGAGCAATGAGCAATAATCCAACCTGCGATATCATCTTCGATCCGGATCATTGGGCAAAATATGGCGCGCCGCACGCCGCAATCGATAAAATTCGCGCGCAAAGCCCCATCATATGGTACGACCATGATGAATTTGATCCGGTGTGGTTGGTGACGCGTCATCAGGACGTGGAATTTATTGGTAAAAATAATGAGCTGTTCTTAAGTTCCCCGCGCACCGTCATCCATAATCCCAAAGGATATGTTTCGCCGCTTGTGGGTCTGCCGCAATTAGACGCGCCTGACCACACAGATCAGCGCAAGGCGATCCAGGCCTGGTTTACAGGGCGGGCGGTCAAAAATATGGAAAAGCGCATCAATGAAATTGCCGTCGAACTGGTGGATAAGATGCTCTCCACTGATACATGCGAGTTTTGTAATGACGTGGCGGCCCAGCTTCCTCTCAAAATGATGTGTGAACTCCTCGGAATTCCGGAAGAACAAGAGCCCACTGTTCTTCAGCTTGCCCGCGATATCTTCGCGGCCGCGGATCCAGCGCTCGCAAAAACAGTGAATTCAAAAGAAGGCGTAGAAAAAGCCATGGCCTTTTGTAGCGAGCTTGGCATAAGTCGCCAGAAAAATCCGACCGACGATCTCGCCAGCACTATCGCCAATACACAAATAAACGGGGAACTTATGACCATCCAGCAAATTGCGTCACATCTGCTGATTATGATCTCCGCTGGGCATGACACCACCGCCAGCGCCATCAGCGGCGGCATGCTCGCCCTGATAAATAACCCTGATCAACTTCAGAAACTGAAAGAAAATCCGGCCCTGATGGACAAAGCGATAAACGAAATGCTGCGCTATGTGACACCTACAACAAGTTTTGTTCGAACTGCCAAGGAAGATACAGAAGTGGGTGGGGTAAAAGTCGCTAAGGGCGACGATCTTTGTATCCACTTTAGCGCCGCCAACCGCGACCCGGAAGAATTCGAGAACCCACATGCGTTTATCATAGATCGTCACCCCAACAAGCATCTGGTATTTGGAAAGGGCCCACATGTCTGCATAGGATTGTTGCTCGCCAAAATCGAAATGATTGCACTTTTTAAAACATTGCTGCCACGCATAAGTAAAATAGAGCTGGACGGCACACCGGAGTATGTAAAATCATTTTGGGTTACCGGGTTAAAGAAATTACCCATTCGCTACGAATTGGCGTAAACTAGGGGTTACTAGGGAATTTAGAAATGAGCGATAAAGATAAATCGAAGCCAGTTATCGACCTGTCAAGTAAGGTTACCGATAACCCGAAATATGCCCCCGAACGTGATCATCCCATGAGCGTGAAGGGTAAATTCACGGTCGCTGTTGTAGGAGATATCGTTCAAACGCGCCCCATCACCAATCTGGATGATGAAGACGTAAAGGCTGCAATCGCCCCCATTAAAAATTCGGATTTCGCCATTGGCAATCTGGAGCAGGCCATTGGCGACTGGCGACAGTTTGAAGGTTATGAATATGGTGTTGGTGCATTTTTGATTATGTCAAAACCCGAAATTGCCGATGATCTTGCAAAAATGGGTTTTAATGTTTTAAGCCGCGCTAACAATCGACTTTCTGATTTTGGGGTGGAAGGAAATCGGGAAACAGATCGTCACTTACGCCGTGTCGGCATCGAACCGGTTGGATTTGGCGAGCATTTAAGTCAGGCAAGGTGCGCATCCTATAAGGACGTGCCAAAAGGCCGTATGTCGGCCGTTGGTGTTACCAGTAATTTCCAGCCAGGCGGTGAAAAAGCGTTTCTTGCCGGGGCGCGGATCGGAAATGCAAATGGCCGTCCGGGCGTTAATGGCCTTCATGTGTCGCGGACCATCACCCTGCCCGAAAAAGCGTGGAAGTTACTCAACGAATTTGTCGTTGAAGCCAATTATGCGTTCCCACTCAATTATCCAATACAGGCAACGCTATCTGCGACAGAGGAGAAAGTTCAGGTCCTTCATAATAATTACGTACTTGGTGACAAAGCGGGATACAGTTACAAGGCAAACCGTGAACAGGTAGACAGCCTGATGAAAGAAGTGCGCAATGCCGCCGCCTATTCCAACTTCAATGTCTTTACCATCCACAGCCATCAATGGATGATCGACCCTGATGATCCGCTGGGTGGATTTCACGGTGAAACTCATGAGCCGCCAGATTTTCTGGTCGACCTTGCCCATGAAGCCATTGATAATGGCTGCGATATGTTCTGTGTTCACGGCCCGTTTGAACTGCGGGCGATCGAAATTTATAAAGGAAAACCAGTGTTTTACGGCCTTGGTTCCTTCATTCGCCAGCCTTACCAGCAAGACATAGTGCCCTGGGAAACCTACAGTGCGCATACCTTCATAGACAGGCACTATCCGTCGGAAAACCCAATTGATACAAAAATTGAAGACGCCGAATTTTTACTAACCCGCACGGGTCGCCATCCTGCCCGCTATTTTAAAGGGGCGTCGATCACGTGTGATTATGAAGACTCGATACTCGCACAGATCACGATTCACCCTGTGGATCTGGGCATTGACGGACCTCTGTCCGACCTCGGCATTCCTAAAGTCGCAGACCAGCAGGTCGCAATGGAGTTAATAGATAAAATAGCCGAACAGTCGACCGCTTTTGGAACGGAAATCGAATTTAAAAATGGCCTTGGCATTATTAAAGTGAATACAGACGAATGACGAACATATTAAATCTTTCCTCAAAAAACCCCGAAATGGTTGAAGGCCCTTACTATGCTGGCGGCGGCGAATATCGATCAGACATTCGCGATGGCCTGCCCGGTGCAAACCTGGAATTGACAATTCAGGTTGTAAATTCATCGGACGGATCCCCTGTTGCCGGCGTTGATATTGATTTTTGGCATGCGGACGCCAGTGGCCGCTACAGTGGTTTCGATAATGATCCTGACGAGCTGCCCACTGACCTAAGCAACGGGCAAACCCCGACCAATGAAGAACGATTCCTTCGCGGTAGACAAACTACGGATGCGCAGGGACAAGTAAAATTCTTAACCATTTACCCCAGCTGGTATGTGCTCAGGACCCCGCATATTCACTTAAAAATATTTGAAGGTGACGTGTGTAACTTAACCACACAATTTTATCTGCCTGAAGCGATAAATCAGAAACTAAACGCCGAACATCCAGCTTACGCCAGAAAAGCAGCGCAAGATACTTTCAACAATACCGATCCGGTGATCGCCACCTCACCTGGCGATTTTGAAAATACCTGGGTTGATATTGCTGAAGGGCCTGATGGCTACGTTGGCCATGCCACAGTGGTCATTACCCGAGGTGAAGTGCATGAACCGATCATACCTCCGGATGGTCAGATTCCCCCCAAAGGCGGCCGATCCCACAATACGCCCGTGCGGTAAAATACTATTCGCGAAAAAGTAATTCTCCGCTTGCAAGTTTAAAATAACATCTCTAACACTAGGGCTTACGGGAAAACAGCAACTGAACAGCGTTAATTCAAGGGCGAACAGCATATGGCAAATGTTGAAAACTGCGTGATTATTGGGGCTAGCCACGCCGCCGTGCAGCTAATGATCAGCCTACGCCAATTGGGTTGGCGGGGCAGCATTACTGTAATCAGTGATGATCCCAATATGCCCTATCATAAACCGCCGTTATCCAAAGCCTATCTATCCGGAGAAACAACTGATGAGCAGCTCGCCTTACGCGCAGCACCGGTATATGAAAAGCTGGACGTTACCTTTAAGCTTGGTGAGACAGTTGCGAAAATTGATCGGGACGGCAAGTCAGTTGTACTTGCAAGTGGCGAGCAGATTTCCTATGCCAAGCTCGCACTTTGCACAGGTGCACGTGTTCGTCCCCTACCCGCGCCAGGAACAAATTTGGCCGGTGTTCATTACCTACGGACCATGGATGATGTTAAAGGCATCAAAAAATCAATGGAGACCAGCAAGAATGCCGTGATTATAGGTGGCGGATATATTGGTCTTGAAACTGCTGCATCGCTTAAAAAGCTGGGAATTAATGTTACTGTTCTTGAAGCAGAAGCAAGATTGCTCCAACGGGTCGCCACTGAACAGGTCTCCAGCTTTTTCAGGCGCCTGCACGAAGAAGAAGGTGTTGAAATTCTCAGAAACACCCAGGCAAGCAAACTTGTGGGAAGTGAAAAACTTGAAAAAGTGTTTTGTTCTGACGGCAGGGAAATTAAAGCGGATCTCGCGATCATTGGCATTGGCGTCATCCCCAATACTGAACTAGCAGAAAATGCTGGCCTGGAAACAGACAACGGCATACTGGTGGATGAATTTGCGAAGACGAGCGATCCCGATATCGTAGCGGCAGGCGACTGCACCAATCATCCCAGCAAGATTGCAGGGAAAAATATCCGACTCGAATCCGTACCAAATGCCACAGAACAAGCCAAAGCAGCCGCTGCAAGCATTTGTGGCACCCCAAAAGAATATAATGAACTACCCTGGTTCTGGTCCGATCAGTTTGATGTAAAATTGCAAATTGCTGGCCTTAACGAAGGATATACTGACACTGTTGTCCGTGGCGACATTGAAAATGGTCGTTCTTTCAGCGTTTTCTACCTCAAAAATGATAAATTGATTGCTGCGGACTGCGTCAATAATTTAAAAGATTTCATGTTTACAAAAAAACTGATATTGCAGGATCAGGTGATCGATAAAGCAGCACTGTCGGACGAAACCGTTGAGTTAAAATCGCTGCTCACGTGAATTATATTAGTAAAGGAATAACAAAGTATGCCAACGATTAAGTATATTGAATTTAACGGGACTGAACACGAAGTCGACGTCATGTCCGGTACAACTGTAATGCAGGCCGCCCTGGATAATATGATCGAAGGGATTGTTGGTGAATGTGGTGGCAGCTGCGTCTGTTCCACCTGTCACTGTATGGTTGATCCCGCATGGACACATATTACTGGAGAAGTGAATAGTGAAGAAAATGATTTGCTTGATATCGTGGATGAGCGTGAGGAAACAAGTCGCCTGAGCTGTCAGATCAAAGTAACCGATGAAATGGACGGACTTGTGGTCCGCCTTCCTGAATCGCAATATTAGCGAGGAATTCCCGCACCCGACCGGAGCCATAGAAAATGCAACTGATTATCGACGCCCTGCCGCTCATTCTGATGATGATAGCGACTGGCGTTGTAGGCGGCATTCTCGCGGGCCTACTTGGGGTTGGGGGCGGCATTGTTATTGTGCCGGTACTTGAATTCGCCCTCGGTTTATTGGGAGTGGATCCGGCAGTCCGCATGCATGTTGCAGTTGCTACATCGCTAGCCACCATTATTCCCACATCAATATCATCTTCCCGTGCCCATCACTCAAAGGGCGCTGTTGACCTTGAATTGATCAAATCATGGGGACTTGCCATATTGCTCGGCGCCATATTTGGCACTTGGGTCGCCACAAGAGTGGAGAGCAACGTGCTCGCTGCCGTTTTTGCCTTCATTGCGCTTCTGGTGGCCCTCAAAATGGTACTGCCGCTGCAGGACAAAGTAATCGCAAAAAAAGTTCCGCGTGGTATCACCGGAGCACCTCTTCCATTTTCAATCGGCACTATTTCCTCCATGATGGGGATTGGTGGTGGGACGCTTAGCGTTCCAATACTTACACTTCTTTCAAAACCAATTCATCAGGCAGTCGGCACATCAGCCTTGTTTGGCCTTATTATCAGCCTGCCAGCCACAGTTGGCTTTATTCTTGGCGGACAGGGTGTTCCAACCCTTCCGGTTGGCAGCCTGGGGTATGTCAATGTGATTGGACTACTGATTATATCCCCGGTAACGGTACTATCAGCGCCGCTCGGCGCTAAAATCGCCCACTCACTCTCGCAGCGAAACCTTTCAATCGCATTTGGCATGTTTCTTTTTATTGTCGGGATCAGAATGCTTTATAAGGCACTAATTACCTAACTAAAAGAATGGACGGTGGTTTTAGTAGCCTCTGGTTGAATTCCAGCAAATACTAATAACGTACTATGTCTGAAAGTAAACTGCTCAAGAGAAGTGCAAGCTAGTCCCCTCGGCGATTGAAGTTAAATAGCTTGGGTCGGCATTAATTCAGTATAGATATTATGTGATCCAAATCGCTCAAATTAAAATACAGAATCAAGCAGCCTGCGAGTGATAAAAAGGGGCCAAAGGCAATTTTTTGCCCCTTGCCTAATAACAAGGCAACGCCCCCAAATATCAACCCGCTGACGGATGCCAAAAGTATTATGAGCGGAAGCGCTTGCCATCCCGCCCAAGCGCCAAGCGCTGCGAGCAATTTAAAGTCACCATATCCCATGGCTTCTTTATTACGGGTTACTTTGTAAAGTTGATACACAAGCCACAGGATGGCGTATCCTCCCACCGCCCCAAACACCGCTGACTTAAGGTCAGTAAAAACTCCACCAGTATTAACGAGCAGCCCGATCCAAAGAAGAGGCAAAGTCAGTTTATCTGGTAGAATATAGTGCTTAAAATCAATCACGCTAAGCGCAAGCAAGAATCCCGTGAAGCATGCAAAGTAAAGAGATTTTAACGAGAGGCCAAATTGAATAAAAATGGCAACAAAAAGGAGCGCAGTGACAAGTTCAATCAAAGGATACACAAGTGAAATTCTGCTATTACAGGACGCACATCTGCCGCCTAAGACAAAGAAACCGATCAAGGGAATATTGTGCCAGGGTTTAATCGGTGTGCCGCATTTCATGCACTGCGAAGCCGGTGAGAGCAAGGTCATTTGCTTTTCTGCAGCCAACGGCAATCTATAAACAACCACATTTACAAAGCTACCGATACACAAGCCGGCAAGAAAAGCAAAAAGAATAATGATCAGTTGGTCCACTGTTTCGATCAGTCTCTAATTTGGATGTAATCGGGAATTTTTATCTTTTGACTGTTAAACCCACCACAAGTTACCGGATCGTGTAGATGAATGGTGACTTGCTTCTCCCCCATATACGCAGATAACAAAGTGGAATAAAAGAGGTCGGGTTGACCTGCTTCTGAAGGCTTATAATAGAGCCTTGTATAATCCCCGCATTGCCCGACAGTCGTGTCGAACTTAATCATGACGGTATCACCCCCATTTTGAGCTAACTCAACTATCTTAGCCCAAGTGGTCCATCCTGCTGCTAATGCATTTGCAGGAACAAGCATTATCATTACTAATATAAATATCTTCATGGTTTCCCCCATATTGAGTTTTGGTAAATATTGAAATGCATTACAAATGAGCGCATTCCGCGTCTGATCGGGAATATCCGCTCTTCCATTCATAAGTCCAAAACGGTTCGCGAATATTTCCCGTAATTCTAACAACAGCGCGTTTGCTGATCTTTACTTTATCACTGGCATTCGCTGTTGCTTTAATGGTAAATGCTCTTCCAGAATATGAGCGCAGATTTTGCAGCACAGAATTTCGCCCGGAGACAAGGCCATTGGTGGAATTTCCAGTCGTTTCAAGCCAGCTTTGACCACCCCATCTTTTCGTATCGGCCCAATTTACAAGCGCGTTCATATCATCGGAAGCCAGGTTCAAATCAACGCCGTTTCGTTGGCTATAAACAGTTAAGTAAGGCTCTATGCACGGCAGTATCTCGGTTGGAAATCCCTGCAACTCTTTAAGTTCCATAACCGAATAAAATTTATCGTCACTTAACTGCTTTCGTTTTTGGCGGATCTCATCTTCAATCTGTTGCGCTTTGTTTTCCGCAACCCGATAGTACGCGAGCAACGCGGAAATAAATATCGGATCCGTCGTGTTTAAGTCAATTTTACCTTCTTCCGGAGTGATCTTTATCGATAGGTCAGATCCTGAAAAATTATAGCTTCTTTCGCTGACCTCATTGGGAATTTTCTGAACAGCATTCCTGGATGATAATTCGCTTATGACGAAATTGATGCCTGCTTCCGCACTAAGCTCAGCTTGCGCGACCATCAGGTTATTGCTGGAAAGTCCTCTTTGCGTGCGCCCAATAGAAAGCACCGTGAGCGCCATCACCGATAATATTATCAGCACCCAAAAAACGGATATGAGGGCTATGCCCTGCTCTTTTGGTTTTGGCGACAAATTTGATCCTAACTCGATTGCCCTTAGAATAGTGCCTGAACGTTAGCGTTGTCAGCCATCAATAGTGACGTAAGTAACTTCACATGCTCCGGTATTGCCAGGCGTGTCTTTCAACCGCAATTGAACTTCTTTATCTGCCATTAATGCTGATAGTAATAAGGAATAAATTCTGTCGATGTTGGGGTGTGTCGTTAGTAATCTTACATAGGTCGGGCTGACTGGCACACAGTTATCCAAATTTGTCTCAACGCCGTTAGTCGAAATATTTATCCAGGAATTCTCAGATACATATAAATTTGTAATCTTTACATCAATGCAGCTTCCTGCATCACAAGCGGCATACGCGCTTGCTGAGAAAGCACAACACAATATGAACGTGGTTAATATTCTAAGCATAAATTCCTCCTAATTTTCTAAATTGGTATCTTCCATTAAAAATGATTCAGGGAACGGATCGAGATTTCGAAATTCCTCTTTAAGGCTTTCCATATTTGCTCGCATTTCAATAACATCATTTATGACCCGCGGGGTGAGCAAGATGATCAGCTCAGTACGTCTTGTGACATTTGACGTGGTACTAAAGGCGGCGCCAAGCACCGGTATGTCCTTGAGTAGCGGAAGTCCGGCATTGCTATAACTTTGGTTTTCACGGATAAGGCCACCAAGTGCGATCGTCTCGCCGTCCCTTACTGAAACGGTACTTTTAATTTTCCGTTGTTGGATTGTCGGTGAATCTATCCCGGATGAACTGGTCTCCGCTACTTCACTTACTTCTTGCTCAATCTCAAGAATGATTGTACCCCCCTTGCTTATATGCGGGGTAATACTAAGAATAACGCCAGTATCACGAAACTCGACACTGTTGATGACTGGAGCATTCTCTGCTCCCACGCCTTGGGCAGATCTCACAACAACTGGTACCTGGTCACCCACTTGCAATTCACCTGTGTAGTTGTTTAACACCATCAACTTTGGTGACGAAATCACGTTAACGTCGGTGAGCGAGCTCAGTGTATTAAGTACCGCGCCTTTTTCATTGCTATCGGAATAAACATAAGAAAACCCAGGAAACACAGGCGATGCTGATCCTGAAGCAGAACTCGAAAAAGTTACTGAGTTTGAACCACTTTCAAAAAACCAATTAACGCCGTATTTAAGATCGTCGTTGAGGGTTACTTCTGCCAGAGTTGCCTCAATCATAATTTGTCGCGGTAGCGTATCCATTTGCTCCAAAGCCGCCGCAATAACACTATATTCTTCAGGTGTTGCAAGGATCAAAAGCGAGTTATCTTCGATATTAGGAACTATTCGCAACCTATCGAGCCCTGCACCTCCACCCGAGAACCCACCAGATTGCATCTGACCATCACCGCCTGTACTTCCACCCATTTGGCCACCATAAATTTGGTTCAATGAATTGGCGATGTTTTCGGCTTTACCACTGGTTATGGAATAAACGTAAATTTTACGACCTTGCGCCTGCCCGCCTCTGTCGAACCTCTCAATCCAGTCACCAACTTTATCAAGATATTCACTGCTGTGAGAAATAACGAGTAAAGAATTCAATCTGGACATAGGGATCAATTTCACCATTCCTCGAATTGGCGTCGCTGTGTCATTAAAAACAGTGTCTAGCTCTTCTTGGATTGTCTCCGCGTCTACATTCTCCAACCGAAAGAGCGCAAAACTAACCCCTTTGAGCCAATCCACATCGAAAGTCAGAATAATTTCCTGTAAAGTCGCCAGTTCACCGGCAGTGCCGGCAAGTACCAATAAGTTTCTTGTGTCATCCACATTTAAAATTGAACCTTCCGGCGCAAATGGATTTAATACCTTTTGCATTTCACTGGGGGTAATATAACTGAGAGCCACAGCCTCCACACCGAAGCCAGGTAAATTTGCGCTGGCTGGCGCAGGCTTTCTAATTGACGTAATTCTTCTCGGTGCCTCCCGTAGCGGCATTATGTGGTAAATATTGTCTTCCGGCACCATCGCAACATTTATAATCCTGAGTGCCTCTTCCAGCGCCAGTAAAACACTATACCGATCGAGAGAACGATTGGATTGCAAGGTGATTTGACCGCTAACGGTTGGGTCTAAAATATACTCAATATTCAACATTTCTCGCAGAACTGCATCAATAACCAGTCTTACGTCTGTTTCAAGAAAGTTTAGGTCAACGCTACCATCTTCGCTTTGACGGTGAGAGCGTAGCGAACTTTCTCGAATATTAATGAATTCACCAGTTCCTCTAATATATTCTGCAGCACTTTCATTATTGGTAGAGACAGCCAAACCATCAGACAGCCTATCATTAATGAGACTATAACTACTTGAATCCTCTATCGTTTGTGCAGGCGCATTCGCTTGAACACTCTCTTCACCACCATTAAAAGCACAGCCAGCAACCAAACTTCCAAAACAGACGGCGATACCAAGGGGTTTGAATGGGAATCTATTGACTAATCTCATTTCTTTATCAGGTGCAGCGTTGACTGCTGCCCTCCTCTACTAATAATTATTGAATTTTTATTAATGGCTAATATTTTCCAGCCTTCAAATTCTTCGTTTACAGTCAAATTTAAGTCTTTATTTGCGCTGGTATTTTTTATGTAGGCCACACTGCTACCATCTTCATGAAAAACCACGCCTAGCAGTTTGAACGAACTACTAGGCACTGCTCTTCTTTCTTCTCTCTCTGGTAGCGGAGGTGGCGGCGCCTCAACAGGTACTTCGATTTTTTTTCTGGTTTCATGAAAAAGTGCTCTATCCAATAGCAAAGTATAATTTACTTCCGGCCGTTCAATAGGAGCATTTACATTCACAGATTGCTCTACTAACGGTGGTTTATTTGCGTCTGTCTCCGCTGAAACATCCAAAAAAAGTAAAAAATACAGCGCAACGGACAAAATTATCGCGTTAAAGGATAGTAAGGTCAGCACAGGTCTCGACAATTTAATCATGTTTCACCACCTGGCAGCATATGCAGTATTCCCATACCAATTATGTCCCATTCCACTTCAAGTATTGGTGGGTTAACTCCGTTTTGTCGCTGGCTGGTACGAATAGTTATATTATCTAGTTCAATAAGTTGGTTGTGAGCACTTATTTGACTTAATAATTGTGCTAACGCTTCCATACTCATTTGTGCATTCATGCGCAGTCCAACGGTATAAATATCATCTTCGTTTGTAATGGAAATTGATCGCATGCTTTCAATTCTTGCACCAACGCGTTCAACCAACCGCCTTACGTCACTCTGAACTTGAGCGTTAAGATCAGAATCGCTGTCTCCATAATAAAATGGATCTCTTAGGGGACGATCCTGTATCGCAATTAGTCTTTGCTCTAAGGCCTCTTTTTGTGCTAACACCCGAGTATAACCTTCGAGCCGATTTTCCAGCATATGTGCTTGTTCAGCTTTTTCGACAAGGTTCGAATAAATGGGCTCAACCAATATATTTACAAATGCTAAAATCAACAGGAGCAATATTAAAAGTGCAAGGATTTTTTGATGCATAGGGGACATGAGTTCATTCATCGCTAATCTCCCTTACCTGGCTTTGCTCGTTAAGGGTCATGGTGACGGTAAATCGCTCCAGGTTCCTACTCTCTCTATCATTTATAAGTTCCGCACTATTGCTAATATTGGAAAATAATTTACTTTCATTAAGCGTTTGAATGAGACTGCTTGTATCTGCCGAATTACCGCGCAACCTAATTTGATTTCCACTCTGGCTATATTCGTAAACCCAACTATTGTCTGGGAATGAATTTGTTAAAACTTCCAGAATTTGATCTAGATTTGAATTGCTAGTTTTTTCTATCACAAGGCTTTCTTTTCTTTCGTGATCAGAAATTTGTTTTCTTACTTCCGAAACTTCTGCAACTTGCTGAGCAAGTGCGACCAACCTGGTATTCAAGAACTCGGCTCTGTCATCGAAAAAATTTGCCGCAGCCCAAACACAAAGAATGGACAATAAAACTGCACTGCCTAACAGAATCCCAAGCAAGGTTTCAGCCTTCTTTCTGTATTTTGCTTCCAAATTAAGAAATCGGAACGTGCTGTTGTCGGTTTTTTCAGAATTCGCACTTAAGTTTTTTAAACCCAAACCACATTCTTCAAGAACTGTGATAATATTATCTGATATTTTTTTCTTAACGATACCAACTTGTATGGTTTGGTAATCTTCTGTCTGATCTTCCTGCAATGGATAACAGTCAAAATGAAGGGCACCTGCACTAACGGGGAACAATTGTGGCAGCTCAAACTTTACGACATTTTTGTAATTATTCTTAGCCACTTGGGGCACTTCAAATCCGCGCTCTAAAATGAACTCATTAGAAAGAGAGACATTGATCAGTCCGCTAAAATTCTGCTTCAAGTGGTCCTTGAATGTCTCGTCATCCAACAATTGGAGTGCGTCACCATCAAATTCTTCTACACTCTTTTCGCCTTCATTTAATTGAAGTGCGGTTAGGCCATTAGCAGAGAACTCGAGCCAATTTTCAACCTTGGAGCCGGAGAATAGTATCTTAACTTTCTCAGGCACAAGTGAATAAAGTTGATCTGACCACCACTCATAAAAGTCAGTGCTCAATAACTTTAATTTCTGGAAATACTGAAAATTCATCAACGTCTTCGACACCCCCTACTTACCGGGTCATACCAACAATCAATCGTATGGCTAACATTTGTACTAAGTACGAGTTCCGGCCAAAATTGATCACCGACAATTTGAATTTTGATATGTTTTGGGAGAACCTCGTCACCTTGCCATGTGGTTTGCCATGGGGGAGCTTCGTCAAATTCTGTTAGGCTATAAAAAAAGTGTACGTCCTCAATATCAGCGACCAACACAACGCTGCCACTACTAGGCCTGCTAAAATCGGCGCTTATTGCTGTAGAGCGATCAACTCTTTCCCAATCCAAAATAAAATCTTTGTTTCTTAAATGGAATTCCAGCTCGTAAAGATCGGGCTGGCCGTCCCTAGTTAAGTTAGCCACCAATACGAGGCTTCTTGCTGTTCCGCGAAAATTGGTGCCATCGGGCGAAGCGTTGCTGATCACTTTTCGCATAAAACTTTGTATTTGAACTAATTCTTCTGAATTTATAGAGGAATTTACATTTCTTTCTACGGCACTTGCCGAATAATAAAGTGTACCGTAAGTAATCATCATCAGCATACCAAGAAGCAACATGGACACGAGGAGTTCCACCAGAGTAAAGCCAGACTGTTGATTTCTTGCACTACTCTTGATCATCGCGTATTCCAAACGAGTTTTCTTGTTTCAAGTTCGACAATTTTTTGCTCATTCCAACTAACCGCGATATGCACATTTACTAGTTTTGCCGGATAATCCCCATCATCCAGACCTGTAACGGGTTGTGTGGTTAATACCCAGCTGTATTCTTTGCTTTCACCGACCATTTGCCCCATCGCTCCAATGGGTTCGGAAAGCTTTGAGCGAGCGATCAAAAGCGCCTCGCTTTCATTTTCGGATTTTATGGATTGCATTGTCCCCAAGGATAACATTTGGTAAATGACCCCAAGCATGGTCGATAAAATCACGAACGAGATCAACACCTCGAGCAACGTAAAACCTTTTTGATTATAAAACTTATCGTAACTCATCGCTCACCATGATTCTTCCAGTTGGCCATTCTGACGCGATGAATTTAGACTGATCTCCTGAATTCAGGGATATTTTGAAATCACTTGACGTACCATCAGGATAAAAATTTATTTGATTTTCCGGGAAATTGTTAATGTTTGCGAGCAATGTAAGATCCTGGTCTAATAAGACGTTCTTTTCGTTAGAAATATATCCCTGACCATTATCCAGAATCTCGAAAATCAGAACCTCACCACTTAATATGGCGTTGCTTCTAAGCACCCTCATATCACCAGCAATTTGCTGTAGTGCAGAATTAAGATCGACAGATCTGTTTCCGCCCGTAAAGCTTGTAGATACAGCGGCATAGCCAACTCCCAGTATCACCAGAACAACCAGGAGCTCCAGTAATGTATAACCAGCATCCCTGTTTCTACGCGCGCTCAATGTTACTGCTCCCAGCTGGTAATATCACGGTCTTCGCCTTCGCCGCCGGGCTCACCGTCAGCACCATATGAAAAAACCTCATACTCACGGTTCTCACCGGGAATTTTATATTGGTAAATTTCCCCCCATGGGTCTGTGATATTCGATACTCTGCTCACATAGGGCCCAAACCAATTATTCACATCAGTTGGCTTTTCCAGCAGCGCCTGCAATCCCTGTTCCTGGGTCGGATATGTGCCCGCATCAATTTTATAGAAATCAAGCGCTGCAACAATCGCTTCCACCTGAAGATCGGCGGTACTTCCCTTGGCGCGACCAAGATAATTCATCACCTGTGGTGCCGCGATTCCGGCAATTAGGCCGAGGATCAGTAGCACCACAAGGAGTTCCATCAGGGTGTAGCCTCGCTGACAATAAAACTCCGTATTACTGTTTCTTCTATTCATGGTTCTCTTATCCAAATATGACTAATGTGAGGTCCCGAGCCTGCAGACGCCCCCCAAAAGGGGATAGTGTCGCAACCTGTGGAATAAAATCCAATTTTCTTACCCGTTTCAACTGCTGTCATGATTGCCGCCTTCATTCCTTCCAAACCAGCTGTGTTACTTGGGATATGCACCCTCGCAGTAGTGGTACACCCATCTGGATTACTAAGCCCCGAGGTAAATAGTGTTATTGCACCACTACCATACAAAAAGTATTCAGTTACGATTATGCCGTCACTAAGCGATGTTAAATAGCCTGCAGCATTAGCTTTATGACAAAAGCCAAGGGCCATTAGTAAGCAGCAAATTAATATTCTAAGTCTCTTCATAAAATTCCTCCCAAGTTAAAATGCGATTTCATTAACGCTCATGATCCCGAGCAACACTGAAGCGATCATGCCGGCGATTATTATGCCCATAAAAATGGTAATCACAGGCACTAGCAACGCCATAAATTTATCCACGAGGTTTTTTACTTCCTCCTCCATAATGTCGGCGGATTTCAGTAGCATCGCCCCAAGCCGGCCCGTATCCTCACCGACACGGGTAAGTTCCACCGCCAGCGTTGGTGCCAAATCTGTTTTCAGATACTCCCGTGACATATTGGATCCTTCTTTCAGATTTTCGAAAATGGCTTCAACACCTTTTGAAATATGGATATTGCTCACCCCTTCCATGGAAAGTAAATATGCGGACACAAGCGGAAGGCCGTTTTCCACCAAAGTCCCCACCATACGGTGAAAGCGGGCAAATTCACTTTTCTTGATCAAGTCGCCGACAAGGGGCAACCGTATGTATCTTTCGTGAAATTTTGCTTTTATGCCCGGCCGTTGATAGGCGAGATATGATGCAACTGGAACAATAACACATAGTGCGAGAAGCAAAGTTCCATTTTCATTTACAATCCGGCTCAATCCCATAACGGCCGTCGTCACCCAAGGGAGCTCACCATCCACTTGCGAAAAAATTGGCTCAAACTGCGGCAAAACCACCGTGATGATCAGCGCCATGGCAAGAACCACCATCACCAACAGAACGATCGGATAAACCAGAGACGATTTGATCTTTTCACGCACCTGATTTGATCGCTCCAGGTAATGGCTTAGCTTTCCCATCACTTGCGCCAGCTGGCCACTGGCTTCCCCAGCACTGGCCATGCTGACATAAAACTTCGGAAAAAGCCCATCCTGGTTTTTTAAGGCGGACGCAAGGCTCTCCCCCTCACGAATATCACGAAGCAGGTTTTCAACCACCTTCAGGGTCGCCTTGTTTCTGGTCATGGTAAGAAGCACACTAAGGGATTTAGATAAAGTAAGTCCCGCATCAAGCAAAGTCGCGAGCTCGCGGGTAAAAGAAACCAGTTCTGCTTGCGGTAGCTTGGTGCCAAACTCCACTGGCTTATTCAGCAGCGCAATAAGGCCAAGCTTTACTTCCGAAACATCCGTAACAATAAGACCTTGCTTCTTAAGATCCTGCACAACAGCATTAGTGCTTGGCGCTTCCATTTCGCCAACCTCTGTTTTGCCATCTGGGCCTATCGCACGGTAGGAATAATTCATATTTAGGTCTCTACGGCTTGAACCAAATTTCATTTATTTTCGGATATCCACTTGTGCCGCCGTTTGTACAACCGACTATTCCCAATTCAATGTTCTTTCCAGTCGTGTAAGCGGTAAGCAAGACAGAATTGTAAATTTCGAATTGAGCGTGAGTGTCCATCAACACAATGTAGGCAGTGCTATCGCAATTTGATGGGTTAGTTGCTCCATTCTGCTGAACAAGTATCCGATTGGATTGATAGCGAATATTTGTGAGCGTTCCAGCGCTCCAGCCATCCACTGCTGCCTCCGCATAATCGTAAAGCGCAGGTAGTGCCAACGCAAATGCTACAAATAAAAATGATTTTTTCATTATTTTCCCCATTATATTAGTTTAATTCCATTTCGCCGAGCACGCGGCTGACTTCATTTTGTGATGTGATGCCGATACGAACCAGCTCAGCCGCCTGCGCCTTCAGAGTGCGCATACCGGCATTGATCGCTGCCCTTTCAATTTCTGTTTCTGACGCCCGTGCTTTGATCATGCTCTCAATCTCGGGGCTTACGGGCAGCACTTCAATGATCATGGTCCGGCCTTTAAAGCCAGTGCCATGGCAGGTGCCGCAGCCCAGAGCTTCATAGCTACCGTCTGGCTTTTCTTCCTTGCACGCAGGGCAGAGCTTGCGCACAAGCCGCTGCGCCATTACCATATTGAGCGTGCTGGAAAGCAGAAAATCCTCAACCCCCATATCCAGAAGTCGGGACACTGCCCCTGCCGCCGAATTTGTATGCAGGGTGGAAAGGATCAAATGCCCGGTAAGCGACGCCTGCACGGCGATGTTGGCGGTTTCAATATCACGAATTTCACCGACCATCATAATGTCTGGATCCTGCCGCAGGAAGGAGCGCAGCGCAGAGGCAAACGTCAGCCCAATCTGCGCGTTCACCTGAACCTGATTGATACCTTCAAGCATATATTCAACCGGATCTTCCACGGTCAGGATCTTGCTTTCCGGTTTATTAAGTAAGTTAAGCGCCGCATAAAGGGTGGTGGTCTTACCACTGCCGGTGGGACCGGTCACCAGGATAATGCCATTGGGTTTTTCAATCGCATCCTGGAACTGGAGCCGTTCTTTTTCAGGAAACCCAAGCTTTACCAGATCAAGTTCCATTTTATGCTGATTCAATACTCGCATGACCACGCTTTCCCCAAAAGATGTCGGCGTGGTGGAAACACGAAAATCAACATCCCGCCCCTGAATGGCCATGCGAATGCGCCCGTCCTGTGGAAGGCGCCGCTCGGCGATATCAAGCCCAGCGATGATTTTAATCCGTGATATAATCGCCGACTTAAAGCGGTTGGGTGGGGTTTCCACATCCTCAAGCATCCCGTCAAGGCGCATGCGCACCTTCAGGTTCGAATCCATTGGTTCAATGTGAATGTCCGACGCTCCTTGGGTTACCGCGCGGTGGAGCAGACGGTTGACATAACGGATCACTGGCGCTTCACTGGCCAGGTCCTTTAGCTTGGAAAGGTCTTCAATCTCCCCTTCCTGGTCGATCCATTCCTCACCTTCAAGTACTTCAGTCTCCCGCTCATCGAAGGCGTAGGTAATCTCGCTCGCGGGGGCGACCAGGTAGGTGACCGATTTACCCGTGGCAAATTCGATGGCTCGCTTTGGAAAATCATCAAATGGATTGGCAACCGCAACACTGATCGTCTCGTCCTCATCAGATATGGGCAGCACTCGCGCCGCTTTAAGAAACGATATCTCCACCTGGTCCGGAACAACAGCTTCTTCAGGGAAGTTTGCTTTACTAATCGCCGGAAGGTCGCACACCCGCGCATAGGTTTTCACCAGGTCAGGCTCAGACAGGAGTCCAAGCTTGGTGAGCACATCACCAAGCTCTTCGCGGCTTTCCTCTGCCGCGCGCTGGGCACGTTCAAGCGCGTGCCGGCTTACAACATTATGTTCCAGTAAATATTCCGCAAATGCGCCGTCCAATGATACCCCCAAGCTGGCTTTGAAAAATTAGAATCTCAAGACGAAAACTATAGGCGATTCTGGGCAGCGCATTCAAGCATATTGAATCCTGGAGGCGCCTTATGGATGGACATTATACCTGTTTACAAAGTTGAGCGAGGTTCTTTGTAAGCAATGAGTGTAGAGTTCGCGGTCGCCACTGCTCAGGGTTTTATAATGAGGAAGCTGGAGAAAGAGAATACGAATAGAAGTTGTATCTTCCCTCACTAACACCTTCGTGAGGGATCCTAAATAATTGGCACGGATCTGCGTGTGCCTTAATATTTAAATAATATTGATCTTGGGAATCCTTTACGCAAGCGAAAAGAGGTAAACATCCTAGTTCTATTATCGTTTTACCTGGCTAAAGAGTAAATAACTCTGACACAATCTCTTCGGCATTCATAACCTTATATAAGTCCCAAATATTAAAGCGTCGGAAAGCAATAATCCCAAAAACTAAAACATAGAATACTCGCTCATTTACCGGGATTTTGATTGGATAAGAAGACATTAACACTAATTATGTTGAGCGCTGGTTTTCAGGATGTTTTAGAATTTTACCTATGTTCAAAACATCGGCCAAAGAACCGCACTTAAGTTTTGACATAACCTTTGCTCTGTGTGCTTCAACAGTACTGACCGTAATACCTAATTTATGTGCCATTATTTTATTGGTAAGCCCATCGATCATGATATCGAAAATTTCTTTTTCTCTATTGGTTAGGGTGTCAAAAAGTTGTTTAGCCTCTATGTAAGCTAATGTATTCTCAATATCGCTTCTGCTTTTCTTGATCGCTTGATTGATACATATAAGCAAAACGCTCAAATTCAAAGGTTTTTCCAGGAAATTGAAAGCGCCATTTTTCAGGGCCTCGACCGCCATTGGAATATCGCCAAAACCCGTGATTAGAATAGTAGGAAGATGATTGTGTTTCTTTCGGCTTATGGCTAACAGTTCAAGGCCGTTCATTCCTTCCAAGTTAATATCGGAAAGAAGGCATGCTGGCCCTGTTTCCACTGAGCTTTCTAAAAACAACTCAGCACTTTCGAAAAGAAACACTTTTAGATCATGCGATTCAAGATATGACTTCAGGGATTGACCCAAATGATCATCATTCTCAACTAAGTAAACGACAGGAAAATTGTTATTGGGCACGGCGAGTATCTTTCAAGGGCACTCGTAAGTAGAATGTTGTGCCATGTTTTTTATTGTTTTGAAAACTTATGGAACCACCATGTTCTTCAATTATGGACTGACAGATAGGAAGTCCCAGTCCAATATTGTTGTCCGAAGAACTTTCGTAGGGACTAAAAAGTTTGCGTTCCATATCCCGTGTTATGCCGACACCGGTATCTGATACAGCGATTTCATAAAAGTCCTTTGATTTGAAACTTTTTATAAGTAATTCGTGGTTGTCTCTTTCGATTTTAGAAATAGAAGCAACAGCATTTCTGACCAGATTCAAGATACACTGCTGTACTTGTATAATATCAACAAGGAGCTCAGCATCTTCGTTTTGCAGCTTATACTTAATGTCCAGGTTCAGTTTTTGTGCTTCCAAGGATATAAGGGGCTCAATTTCAGTTAATACCTTTTTGAAGGTGGTCGGTTGTTTTTTCAGTCGACCTCTTTTAGAGAATTCCTTTACTCTTGAAATAATGCTCTCCATTCTGATTGCCGCTGCATTTGTTTCATCCAGCAATTCAGAAATCTGATCTTCATTGTTTGATGATTGGGCTTTTTTAATTCTGCCCAATGAAAGCCTCAAGACGGATAATGGTTGAACCAATTCATGAGCCAATATTGACGCCATCTCACCCAATGAATTCAATCTGTCTTGATGAGCAGTATGCAAAACCTGTTGGTCCAGTTTTAATTGTAGCTCTCTACGGGAACTGGACAGTGCCCCTAACAACAGGAGCATAATTGACATAATTGGCACAAAGAAACTAATTCCAAGGTGTGTTGAAAGATCGGTGTAATAAGTGGTAACAACACCAAGTGTTATTATTAGTAAAAATACGACAACTGAGGATCCGCTAAATCCGAAACGAATAGCCAGCCAACTAGTTGGAAGTAACAACGGAAGCCACCTGACCCCACCAAAAAGCAAATTGGTCAGCAATAGCAGAAATACTCCAACCATACAGGCTACCAGAACTTCCAAAACAAATTTTCTGCCGATAATCGATTTTAAGGGTTGGATAATTGCTGTTCGACTGTGTTTTTTACAATGCGCTTTACTTATGAAGGATAGTGTTAGCGGTACGATCATCAAAATGCCTACTATGTCACCGAGCCAGAAATTGACGACGCTCACCCAAAAATTGTCCTGTGAAACAAGAATAGTGCCTTTGACAAGGAATGTAGAAAATATGGCCGCTAATGCCGGCGCTGAAATTATCGCGACGCAAAGCCAGGCGATATGCGCGAATTCGGTAAAACTAAAATTCAAAAGTCTGCATTTTTTTAATGCTTCGATCACCAAAGCATAAATCACTGGACGGATAACGATTGATGCAATAATCATTGGCGGAATATCATCCACACCAAATCTTATTGAAAAGAGTGGGCTGGCTATAAATTCTATAATCCCGGCAATAATTCCAAATCGCCAGCCATATAACATTAGAAAAAGAAACCTTATCCCTGCAGCTGGATACCAAAACCCGAAAAGCTGATCACCACGAAAGTAATCTGTTAATATCAGTGAGATCGAAAATAGGAACAAGTAAGTTAGTCCAATTCCCACATATTGGTAAAACGTTAGATCTAATTTATTGTCCGCGACAGGCAATACACTGCGAAAAAAGTTCGTCGCCTGCCCAAGTATGTTACTCATATTTCTAACTTTTATTATTGTATACGCGCTAACTAAAACTATTCTCTTCGAAGGTCAATTTTATATGAGTTTGCCGATGGTAAAAATGACTTAAGTCAAACGCAAACTTATCCCAATTATACGATTTGCGCCCCCAACCGAAATCTCGAACGAGCCTAATGTAGAAAATATCAAATCAAAATATATTGGGGTTTTTCCACAATATCAATTGCTCGACGGGTTGTATATAAGAACAAAATGGAAAATACATCATAAAATCAATACTTTATGGATTGAATTGAATGGATAGACTGATGAAATGCCTCATTTTAGCACTCTAAAAACAGAGATTTATTATCACCAAATTATTGAACCGTCGTGGGGTCGGATTGCTGGTAATTGTCAATAGAATAGGGTGAGGTAGATTGCAAGAGATAGTCTTAAAATCAATTTTCTTAAAAGATGATAGTGAAGCCCTATCAGAAATAATCAAGCTGTCAGCTGATGCCATAATTTCCATCGACGAAAACTACGACATTGTACTTTTTAACAACGCGGCCCAAACGCTGTTTGGTTACTCCGAGGACGAAATACTCGGCAAACCGTTAGAATTGCTGCTCCCTCCATCACTTCGCTTGCAGCACAAAGTCTACATAAAAGCTTTCGACAAAGATAAAATCAACTCAAGAAGAATGGGTGAAAGGAATCCTGTCTGGGGGCACAACAAAAAGGGAGAAGCCGTATTTCTGGATATCTCCATCATTAAGCATCCCAAAAGTAGCCCGATAAAATTTTCGGCTGTTTGTCGCGATATTTCAGTGCTGCTGGAAAAAGAACGCCAAATTGCTGAAAATGAAGAAAAATTCAGAGTGTTGTTTAATGCTTCTCATCAGCTCGTTATTCTTTTGGATGTAAAGGGCCACATACTGGACATCAATGCGACTGGCAAAAAATTACTCGGCGAAATCCCGACCAGTTACTTGGGTACCCGACTGCAAGATAGTGATTTTTGGGCCACGGAGCAGGATCGTTCTTTGATAAATCAGATTTTTTTAGATCTGCACTCACGCAAAACGCATCATGAAGTTGTCAGCATAACCAACAGGCACAATGAACAAATCGTGATCGATATTGTGCTCAAAGTCATTTCGCTAACTGGTAAATCAAGAGATATTGTCGTTTTGGAAGGACGCGATGTCACCGAAAGAGTGAAGGCAAACATATCTTTGGCGGAAAGCGAAAACAGGCTTTCACGCGCCCAAAAAATTGCACGTATTGGGAACTGGGAGTGGGATATTGAAAATAATACGCTTTCCTGGTCCGACGAAATTTATAACATTTTTGAATTAACTAAGAGCAGTTTTGGTGCCACCTACGAAAGTTTTCTTGAAAGAATTCACCCGGACGATAGGCAATCAGTGGAAGATGCTGTTAATCAGGCGCTGTACCACCATAAACCATACTCGATCACCCATAAAATCATTTGTCCTGATGGCAATGAGAAAGTTGTCCACGAAATTGGTGAAATTCTTCGTACAGAGGATGGGGCTCCGATCCGAATGGAAGGTACTGTTCAGGACATAACAATTCACTGGCAGCGGGAACAAGAGCTTATAGAAGCGAAGAACAAAGCTGAAAAAGCAAATCTGGCTAAAATGCAGTTTTTGGCAACAATGAGCCATGAACTTCGGACGCCTCTAAACGCGATAATTGGCTTTAGTGCTCTGATCGGCGATCAGACCTATGGTGAACTTGACGGCGGCAAGTATGTTGAATATGCAAACTATATCAATGAAAGTGGTGAACATCTTCTTTCATTGATCAACGATATCCTCGATGTTTCCAGGCTTGAACTTGAAGCCGTAAAACTTGAACCAGTTAGTTTTTCGGTGTCCGAACTAATTGACGAAAGTATTAAGTTTATCCTTGGTAAGTCGCAGGAAAAAAATATCCACATCAATACCAGTTATCCCGAAGATCTAAAAAATGTGAAGCTTGATAAAAAGCTTTGCAAACAGATCGTTATCAACCTTTTATCCAATGCAATTAAGTTTTCATTTTGCAATGGGATAATCGCGATCAAAGTAAAACAGTCGGTAAGTCAAACCGAAATAGTGGTCATTGACAATGGTATTGGATTGGACGAAGACGACCTCGAGCTCATCTTTAAACCATTTAGCCAAACAGGCTGTTCGTACTTAAGTGGCAACGAAGGGGTGGGTTTGGGACTGACCATCGTAAAAAATCTGGTGGAAATACAACAAGGAACAATCTCGGTAAAAAGCGAGAGAAATGTAGAAACAAAATTCACTGTCTCGCTACCGAATGTATTGGAAAAAAATTAACAGGGAGGGAAAATTTGCGCTACCACGGAAAGGAAGTTTTTTTTGAAAGAGACGAGCTTATTGTGAGCAAAACGGATCTAAAGGGAAAACTAACATATACAAATGACATATTTCTAAAAATCGCTGGTTACACAGAAGAAGAAGTGATTGGAAAACAACACAACGTAATCAGGAATCCCAATATGCCCAGAGTTATATTCAAGGTATTATGGGATTCCATAATGGCTGGCAACGAAATATTTGCTTATGTTGTTAATTCAACCAAGAATGGCGATCATTATTGGGTATTAGCACATGTGACGCCCAGCTTCAGGGATGGAGTTGTCGTGGGGTATCACTCCACCAGGCGTGTACCTAATCCGGATACAATCAAAAATGTAATTGAACCGCTTTATGGCAGTCTCAAAAATATTGAGGACACAGATACAAGTAAAAAGGATGGTTTGGCAAGATCGCACGAGGCGCTCTTGGCGTTACTCAAAGAGAAAAATCAGTCTTACAACGAATTTATCGCCAGTTTAATCAGGGGAGATTAGAATGTTAAAATCATTTGCAAATAAAGATGCGAGTAAACCTACAATCGGTACTGAGCTAATTGATGGTATCGAAAATATCTGTGAAAAGATTTCCGTGGGAGAGCGCAACATAATATTATCGAGCAAAAAAGGAGCGTCTGAGGCTGAACTAAAACTGGTTCGCTCGGTAAATTATCTAATCGGGCAAATATCTAACAAGGATCAGAGCCCAAAGGTCAATCACACTATTAAGCCGGACACAGTTGATCATTACTTGGAGGTTGTTACCGCAATATGCCGCGGTGATTTTGAAGCGCGAATTATGAACATTCCTGAGCAACAATCGATTGAGAGGGAGTTAAGCGTGCGTCTCAATGAAATGATTGATCGGACCGATGCGTACGTTCGGGAATCCACAGCATGTCTCGACTTTATTTCAAAGAACCAGTACCACAGACGAATTGCGGAACAAGGGATGGTTGGATCATTCGGTGAGGCAAGTCGAAAAATTAATACCGCTGCCGATAGCGTCGAAGTAAAAATCACCAGATTTCATGAACAGGTTGATGAAATGAACACCATCTCAGCGAACTTGAACGAGAGTGCGACGTCAATGAGTGCGACGGTTTCTTCAGCCAACGAACAGGTCGTCAACGTCGCCTCGAGCGCAGAGGAGGCAAGTGTCAATACACAGACGGTTTCCGCCGCAGCCGAGGAACTGAGTGTAACCGTGGGTGAAATTAATCAGCAAATGATCAATGCTGCAGAAAAAGCGACAAACGCCTATCAGGAAGCCCAGGGAGCGAATGACCTTGTACACAAGCTGTCAAAATCATCTGAGGAAATCGGTGCTGTCGTAAACCTTATCAACGAAGTAGCAGAGCAAACCAATTTGCTATCGCTAAATGCCACCATTGAAGCAGCGCGCGCCGGCGAGGCCGGAAAAGGATTTGCGGTTGTTGCTTCTGAAGTTAAGGCTCTAGCAGGTCAAACCAGATCTGCGACGGAAAACATAAAAAAGCAAATAAATGAAATACAGGCGGCTTCAGAAAAGGCCGTGCACGCCATAAAACAAATTACTTCATCAATTGGCGAAATCAATGAAGTGTCATCAAGTGTTTCAGCGGCCGTTGAGCAACAAGGTAATGCGACAAAAGAAATAGCCAGAAATGTGCAGGACGCGGCGTCGGGCGTAAACGATATTTCTGCCAATATCAATGGTGTAACGAGAAATGTGGATGATGTTAGTAAAAGCGCGGAAAGCGTCAAAAACATATCAACACAGCTTGCTGAACAATCCAAGGAACTGCGACGGATTTTGAAAAACTAGTCGGGTTCTTTTTGTTGAGGGTGAGTATATATTGCATCGGGAGCAATATTTTTCGCAAACAGCAAGGTCAATACACAGTGTTTTATTGAATGTCCGCTATGGGTTGGGGGCATACATTCGAATTGACGTCTATTTTTTTAGAAACATTTTCTGTTACCCCCTAAACACCCGAATATCTCACCGCAAATTTTTTCCTATTCGTTTCATGTTCTTGATAACGCTGACACACGGATAACTTGCCCCTAACCCTGTTTCACAGCCATACGAAATCATAATCAACTAAAAAAGTACTGACTAACTTTAGTACACCAAATCGGACATTGTGACCGATTCATTTTCAAAAGTAATATAAACATAGCATTTGCAGAATAAATTTGGCATTATAGTATGCAATACAGTATGCAGTGCGGTAGCCAAAAAGGAATATCGGGCACGGGACTAATAAAAATGAATAAAGCAGCAAAACAAAAAAGCAGCACGGCCATCTATGACACGTTAAGAGATATGGCCATTTCCTTTAAATTTACACCGGGTGAGAGAATTAACGAAAGTGAGCTCTCGGCAACGCTGGGAGTAAGCAGAACTCCTCTTCGGGAAGCTATGCAAAAACTAGTCTCGGAAAATCTTCTGCGATGGGAAAGGAACAAGGGATTTTTCTGCCGTCCTCTGGATGTAAAGGAAATTTATGACCTGTATCAGTTCAGGCGCCTTATTGAAACAGAGGTGGTAAGAATTGTTTGCCGTAACGCTTCCGATGAGGCGCTTCAGGAACTTAAAGAATATGTGGAACAAACAGCGGAATATAGTGACCCGGATCAGGGAATTGACATAGACCAGGGGTTTCATAAAAAAATCGCGGTGATGTCTGACAACAATGAGCTTGTACAGGCGCTGAATAAGATTGATCAGCGTATCTTCTTTGTCCGCTGGATTGACCTTGTAAAGCATGGTCCCGCGCGGATGAATAAACATAGCGATATTGTCAACGCGATGATTGCGAGAGATGAAGAGCTGGCAGTAAGTACCATGGCTAACCATGTGGAACAACATCTCGAGCAGATTTCCGACCTGATCCGAGAAGGATACGGTTTTATCTATACTGGAAACACACCAAAAATTTAGACCTGTTTTTCTTTACCCGCTTTACTCAGCATAAAGATCAGTGCAAATAATACCACGATTAGTCCAATCCGTGGCCATACCGCAAATTGGTGAAGCAATGATAACGCGAGCCCTGCCGATGCAACAATTATGCGCATAATATTATTTAACCGACCGAACAGGTATCCTCCTACGCCCGCCGAAAACAGCGTCAGACCGCCGATGATTACAGCAAGTGTAGCAATAATACTAATCAGGTCCCCTTCAAACCTTAGTTCAGGGACGAACAAGTAGTTATATCCCACCACGTAGCCAGCGATCGCAATACGTGCCGCCTGCAAACCTGTTGTTAGCGGATTGGATTTCGCTATCGCTGCAGCCGCATATGAGGCGACAGACACCGGTGGTGTTGCATCCGCAAGCACCGCAAAATAAAACACGAACATATGAGCGGCCAGAATTGGTGTGCCAAAGTCAGCGATCAGCGCTGGCGCACCAATGGCAGAGGTAATCACATATGCAGGCGTGGTTGGAACGCCCATCCCGAGCAAAAGCGAGAGCACCATCAACATAATGCCCGCCAGCCATAAATCACCACCTGCGACACCAGCAACCAGCGTGCCCAGGGAAATTACCACACCTGTTTTGGTAAGAACCGAAACGAATATGCTGGCCCCACAGCAGGCGAGCGCAATCGGTGCGGTATTTTTGGCTGCCATTTCAAAAATATTGATGATCTTGTTAATTGAAAGCCTAGTATGTTTTCGAAGAAATGTAATTGCGATCGTGGTCAGGATTGAATAAAAGGCCGCAAAATGCGGTGAAAAGCGCATCATGATCAATGTTATCAGAACGACGATCGGAATAAACAGATGAAGGTCCCTGATCACCACAGACCAAACAGGAATCTCGCTGCTATCCATACCCTTTAGACCAAGCTTCTTTGCTTCCAAATGCACAGATATAAAGACCATCGAGAAGTAACATACTGCACCAAGGATTGCGGCAGACAGAATGGTGGAGTAAGGCGTGTTTGTCACTTCTGCCATAATGAAGGCCCCTGCCCCCATAATGGGTGGTGCGATCTGCCCGCCAACACTCGCCGCTGTTTCAACACCACCTGCGAAAGAGGAGCGGTAACCGAGTTTTTTCATCAGCGGGATAGTAAAGGTTCCCGTAGTAAATACATTTGAGCTTGAAGAACCACTCATGGACCCAAAAAGTGCAGACGTCACCACAGATACTTTTGCAGGGCCGCCGGAATATCTTCCTGCGGCCTTTAGTCCCAGGTTATGAAAGAGCACGCCTGTGCCACTGCCTTCAACAAATGCACCGAAGGCAATAAAGACCGCAAGCATTGTTGCCGATATGCCAGTAATGGAGCCAAAAATACCTTGGTTATTATTGAGATAGAGAGATTCTACGATTTCAGAATAAGGAATGTTGCGAAAGAAAAAGAATCCAGGCGCATATTCCGTAAGAAACAGATAGGAAATCCCCACCACAATAAGACCCGCCATAACCGGCGAAACGGAGCGTTTGATCCCCACAAGGATCAACACAATCATGATCGTCCCCATCCAGAGTTCCATAGGAAGTACCGGATCAATCACTTCAAGCCTTATGTTGATGCGATCCGCTTCCATGTAGGAATAAATAGCCGGCAGGATGGCGAGAAACGCCAGTCCCCAGTCGAACCAGCGAAGCTGGCCTTTTCCATCTTCGTCTTTAAACGTTGGATAAAGTATAAAAACCAGCGGCAACATGAAACCCAAATGCAGGGTTCTTTGGATACGAGGCTCCAGATAGCCAATATAGGAACTATAAAGATGAAATAATGTCGCGGATACCGCCCAAACTGTAATGATAAGCGCGGTTATTTTTGCGCCGTCACCTCTAATTGCAGGGGATGTGTCACTCATTCAACATATCCCTTTTCACGGTAATACTTCATGGCACCTGCGTGAACAGGTATCGGTGCATTTTCGGTAGCGTGGCTACAATCAAACGCCGCCATGCTCGAATGTATGGCTATCAGCTTGTCCTTCTGTTCGCAGAATGTTTTGGTAATTTTATAAACAGAATCTTCACTTTGTTCAGCATGCACCATAATGACTGTTCCCATACGAATGGTCGCGATATCATCTTCCTGATTTGGATAGGTGCCCGCAGGAATAATCCCTTTGTTAAAGCCATATTCTTTGTTCAGCGCATCAATAAGATAATCCGGTAAAGATAACAGCTTGCCTTCACGGCCAAGCATCATATCAATAATCGCGCCACCTGGCAGGCCGAGGTTTAGAAAGATATGGTCCGTCTGCCCATCTTTATATTGTGATGACAGGTCAGCATAACTCGCGAGATTAACTTTATGACCTTTTTCATCACGCATCTGATCATAATTGGTGCCGTAAATCTCCATGACTTTTCTAAACATGCTTTCATCAGTCGATCCTGCCTGTGTAATACCGATGCTTGTATCATTTGCTGACGTCAGAATATCACCAAGCGTTAATTCTGACCCATCACTTTGGAGAAAATGGGTGAAATTGTCTGAAAAGCTGGCACCGATCATATTGATGTTTGTTCGCGGATAGGCCTGATAAACTTCTTCACCGCGGTAAGCATAGCCGGAGAAAACGTCAAGGCTGAAGCCAAGCTCGCTTAATCCTTTGTCGATGATGGCCGGATTAACAATCCCACCCCCCGGGACCACTTTAACCGTCAGATCCGGATTTTCTTCCATGATCAATTTAGCCATTCCGCTGGCCATGGTGTACCAGCCACCACCAACGGGCCCAGCCGTCCAGATCAACGTTTCTTCCGCAGCCGCTATTTTTGGTGTCTGACCAAATATAAACAGCATCAAAATTAAATATCGTTTCATGTTGTCTTTCCTATATACAATACTGTATACAGTTTAAGGAAAGGGAGTCAAGTATGGTTGATTCTGATCACATTGATGTCATGGTTTTAGGTGCAGGTGTCATTGGCACATTTGCGGCACTTGAGTTACAGAAATCTGGAAAAACCGTTACATTAATTGATCGGCAACTTCCGGGTTCCGCGACATCCATGGGAAACGCAGGTGTTTTAAACCGCGGCTCCATCATTCCTTTTAACAATCCGGCTCTCCTTAAGCAGTTACCATCACTGCTAACAGGTCAAAAAACCGGCTTTGATTATAAACTTTCCTATGTGTTTGATGAAATGTCTTGGGGGCTAAGATTCCTCTCTCACTGCAATGCCGCGGACACCTTGAGCCGCGCAATTGCGCTTAACGAGCTTATCACTCGATCCGCTGAGCTCTACAAACAAAGTTTATTGCCGGAAATGTTAAACGAGGGCGGCTGGTTAAAAGTTTACCGAGAGGAACTCCCCTCTGAAAACAGCATTGAAATGATTGCACTTCACGAAAATGACGTTAGGTACGAAGCGCTGGATGCCCACGCTATTCAGGAACTGGAACCATCCATCAAAGGCGAACAATTGAAAGCACTTTGGATCAAAGACACCATGGCGCTAAAAGATCCGCAGCAAACAATACTCGCTATTGCCCGCAATTTCGAACATCTTGGCGGGGAGTTTATCAGGTCTGAGATACGAGAACTGTCGCGCGAGAACGGCAAATGGAGTGTTAAGCTTGCTGCTGGTGAAAATATCACTTCCGATCATGTGCTCGTCGCACTAGGACCCTGGAGTAAGGATTTTCTTGAAGAACTAAATATACATGTACCAATGGCATATGAGCGCGGTGCGCACCGCGAATTTGAAGAAGGGCCAGTGCAACTGACACGGCCTATTCATGATACGGACGCTGGCTATGTTTTATCTCCACTGGACAAAAGATGGCGTATCACCTGTGGTGTGGAACTGGCCTCACTTGATGCACCACGCAGTTCGAAGCAAATGGATGATGCCTGCACGGCAATGCAAACTCTGGTCACACCGGGTACCAAAATTGACAAACCAGATTGGCTGGGTAGCCGTCCAACGCTTCCCGATAGTCTGCCCGCCATAGGCGCGACACGTCAGCAGAATTTATGGATTTCAACAGGACATCAACATATCGGAATGGCCAGCGCACCTGCATCCGGTGAGCTTATCTCGGACCTTATCAATGGGCGGGAACCAAAAATGGATCCAGCGCCATTTTCACCAGCGCGGTTTAACATCTGAATAGGACGAAATAAGGTTTTGACGAAGCCCAAATATATTACCATCTGGATCACGAAAGAACGCCAAACGCACCCAGTCACCGAGGGTTTTGATCTCGTCAACGTCAATACCATTCTCGATTAGTTTATCTCTGGCGCCTTCCAGATCTTTAACCACAAATGTCACTTTCTTGATACCTCCCTCAACTCCTTCAGGATTGAGCAACAGACCAAACACCATATCGTGTGACCCAGGAACGGCGAGCTGACGCCAATTATACTCACGGAATTTCTCCTCTTCAACCAGCCCCAGTTTTTCGGTGTACCATTCGACGCTGCGATCAAGATTGGCTACATCAATTTTTATAACGGTGCCAAAAGCACCAACCATATCAATAAAGCTCATAATTCTATCCTCAGCTTCTCAATTTAATTTTTCAACCACCGGTGCAATGCGCCGCAGCTTATATTTGTTATGCTCCACATGTTCCGGATCAATTTTAATGGGGCGATATATCTCCACCCGGTCGCCATCTTCCACCAACGTATCCAGGCTTTTTATTTCGCCGTAAATTCCGACTTTTTGCTTTTCCAGGTCAATCTCGGGGAATTTTTTTAAAATACCCGACATCTCAATTGCTTCTTTAATGGTCGCCCCTTCAAAGACGCTGATATCCAACCAGGTCTGTTCTTCAGAAGTCGCGTATGCCACACCAATCTGTATCATTTTTAGCTCCTAGTATCCCGCCAGACCGACTTCATCGTCGGTCCCAGATTGCTCTACGACGCGCTCCGCACGATTTTTAAGATATTTATCAAGCGCATTTTTACCGGCGATGATGAAACCCAGAGCAATAAACCCGCCTGGTGGTAACACAAACAGTAGAAAACCTTTGTATTCAGGAATTATGGTGATTTCCATAAAAGCGAAACTTTCACCAAGCAATAATGCTGCGTTCGCAAATAATGTACCGCTACCGAGTATTTCCCTCGCTGCACCAAGGAGTACAAGCACCATGGTAAAGCCAAGCCCCATCATCAAACCATCATAAACAGATGCCGCAACGGTGTTTTTTGACGCAAAGGATTCAGCGCGGCCCAGGATCGCACAGTTGGTTACAATAAGCGGGATAAAGAGACCAAGAACCTTATAAAGTTCATGCATCCAGGCATTCATTGACATATCAACCAAAGTCACAATGGTGGCGATGATAAGAACATAGGAGGGAATCCTCACTTCCTGCGCAACGACATTGCGAAGCAGCGAAATAGAAAGACCGGAGGTTACCAACACCGCTATGGTCGCAATTCCCATGCCCAGACCATTGGTCGCAGTACCTGTAACAGCAAGAAGGGGGCAAAGCGCAAGCATTTGACTGAAGACCACATTATTCGTCCAGATTCCTTCCTTGGTAATTTCACGATAATTTATGCTCATTACATAACCTCCTGCGCGGGATTGCTTGCTGTTAACAACACTTCTTTTTGTGCCTCAAAAAATTCAAGCCCCTTTTTTACAGATTTCACAACGGCCCGTGGGGTAATGGTGGCGCCGCTAAATTGATCAAAATAGCCACCATCTTTTTTAACCAGCCATTGACTGGAGAGTGGATCACCCAACGACTTTTCACTAAAGTCAAGCACCCAATCATCCTTGGCGATTTCCACTTTGTCACCGAGACCAGGTGTTTCCGTATGAGATAAAATGCGGACACCTAAAATCTTTCCGTTTCTGTCAATTCCAATAATGGACGTGATGAGCCCGCTATATCCAAATTCGCCCACCGTGAAGGCGACCGCGGCTACTTCACCGCCCATTTTTGCCTGATAAACGGTTAGTTCCGCTCCATCTGGCCCTGCGATGCGCAATGTATCTTCAAGCAGATTGTTATCATGAATATCTTCCGGGATAACCTGACTGATGGATGCTTGTAAATCTTCCGCAAGCCTTTCTGCAATAGCGTCGCGGGTCCCAAGGTCACCGGAACTAAGCATTGCCGATGCAACAAGCGTAAATAGGCCGAGCAATAATGCAGGGAATATCAAACTGTTTTTGAAGCTGTTGGTTTTCTTCTCGCTCATCACTTATCCTTCACCTTTAAAGGATCACCTTTGTTGGTTCGACCAAAAATCCTTGGGCGCAGATATCGATCAATCAGTGGTGTTAATGCGTTCATGATCAAGATCGCGAAGGAAACTCCTTCGGGATAGGCGGTCCAGGTCCGGATAATGTAAGTAAGTGCACCCAGGCCAAAACCGAAGAATATCTGCCCCTTGGGTGACATGGGTGATGTGACGGGATCCGTAGCAATGTAAAAGGCCGCGAGTATCGTCGCACCCGTAA
>JANQJN010000109.1 GCA_028281625.1 Emcibacteraceae bacterium
GTTTAAGAGAGGCGCGTGGCCGATTTCATTGATCGTTGGTCGAAATGGGGAGACTTAGAATGGCACATAAAAACGAAATTGAAATAAAGACTGGTTATAGGGACGAACTCATTGGATCTGTTGCCACTTTACATTCACGTGTATACTCTGATCTTGTTGGTTTTGGTGCTTATTTTGAAGCCATGGTGGCAACAAACTATGCTAATTTTATCAACCGCCTTGATTATGGGCCCAATCAGACATGGTATGCGGAAAATGATGGAAGGATTATTGGCAGCATAACGATTGATGGGCAAACCAAAGGTGATAATATTGGATATTTGCGCTGGTTTATTGTTGACCCGGAGCATCAGTCAGCCGGCCTTGGTGGAAAATTGATGCAGGCAGCCATGGATTTTTGTGATGAACAAGGATTCGAAGAAGTTCATCTGGATACATTTGCCGGACTGGATGCCGCGCGTAAACTATATGAGCGTTTTGGGTTTAAGCTCATTGAAGAAGAGCTGGGTCGCAATTATGGCGAGGAAGTGCTTGAGCAGAAATTTATCCGAAGTAATTTGGGCCCCGCGTAAACGAAACCCAGATCACTTATTCTACCGTTTCAGCAATGATTGGTGTGGTAAATGTTCCAATGCCTTCGATGGACATTTCGACGACGTCACCCGGCTTTAAAAACTCAGGTGGTGTGCGGGCAGAACCAACACCAGCTGGCGTACCGGTCATAACCACGTCTCCAGGCCAAAGGGTCAGGATGGATGTCACATGGCGTAGAATACGTTCTTCATTATGGATCATGTCCCCACTGTTGCCGTCTTGCTTCTGAACACCATTAACTTTGGTGATAATACGAAGGTTTTTGCTATCACCAATGAATTCTTTGGGAACAATCACAGGACCAAAAGGGGCAGCATTATCGCGACTTTTGGCTTCAAACCAGCTTACACCAAAGTTGAAACCACCTTGTTCTTCCTCTTCAGGCGCATTTGGATCATCACGGGTGGAGACATCAAAGACAATAGAATAGCCAAAAATATAATCCTGGGCATTTTCAAGGGTTACACGTTTTGCTTTTTTACCAATAATAACGGCAAGTTCATTTTCAAAATCCCAAACTTTATTCGTTTCTGGCATGGGGAAGGGCGCCCCAGGATCAATGATGGTTGAGCGCGGAGATTTTGCGAACATAACCGGGGTTGCGGCATCCGGATCCACTGGTTGCGGGTTTGGGTTTCCATATCGCTTTGCCATTTCCATAGAGTGGTCCTGATAATTGGCAGCAGCAGCGATCAGGTTGTAAGGGTATTTTATCGGTGCTTTTAGGTTGACTGCATCATAATCAAACGCAAATGAGCGCCCAGTAGCACCATCGCTATAATAATTCGCGATTTGATAAAGACGATCCTTAACCTGGTCATACCGCTCAATAAGCGAACGCATGCTGCGAGGAATGTTTACACGGTCCATGTCTTCAGCGTCCATTAGGGCGTAATTCGCAGCCCGAATATCAAGCATTCGGCTGCCAACAACCATACCAAGCCGTGTCATACCATCGGCTTCAAAAGTAGCCAATTTAAAGGGCGTATTGGGACTTGTTGACGGCATTGCAGCATGGGTGTTTATCGCCATCAAACATACTATAAGTATTGATATAATCCTCACGTTATACTCCTCATCTATTTTGTTATTTCAATTTTGCCAAAGTCGCATATAGTTTTAGCAAGATAAGTTGAGGCTATTATGATCAGCGATGATATTGAAATAATAATTTTTGGGAGGAATATATGACAAATATTATATCGAAGAGGGAGTTGCTTATCGGCGGTACGGCACTTGCAGGTACTTTAATAGCTGCGAAAAAAACGCCAGCACAAACATTTCCTGAGCCGATTTCAAATCCGACACCCCAAAATTTTATTCGCTGCGGCTCCAACGAAAATGTTTATGGCCCGTCCATCAAGGCGCAGGCGGCTATGGATCAAGCCAAAGACAAAGCACATTTTTATAACTTTCGTGTGATAGGCCAGCTAAAAAATGTCATCGCAGAGATGGAAGGGCTTACCGTAGATAATATCGCGATGGCGTCAGGCTCAAGTCCGTTTCTTGAAAAAGCGGGTTACATTGCCCGATTTGACGGCGGCGAAGTGGTATCCCCGTATCCGACATACTCTACTGTTGCGGGAATGGCAGAACGGCTTGGCTCAAAAGTTCATAATGTTCCACTCGATAGTGACATGGAAATTGATCTTGATGCCATGCGTGCGGCGATGAATGATAATGTGAAGGTGGTCTATCTTTGTAATCCAAACAATCCAATCCCGACAATCATTGAAAAGAATAAACTGCGGGACTTTGTGCTTGAGATGTCACAAAAAGCTCTGGTGGTGATTGATGAGGCTTACTATGAATATGTGGATAATCCGGACTTTGCCACCATGGCGCCGCTTGTTGTGGATCATCCAAATATTGTTGTATGTCGAACAGCTTCAAAAATTCACGCATTTGCCGGTATTCGTGTTGGTTTTGCCTTCGCTCATCCGGATACATTGAAACTCTTTACCGCGCCCTTTGACCTTTCCATGAATTATATGGCTATGGAAGGGGCCATCGCCAGCTATCAGGACACTGAATATCAAGACTTCGTGAAGCAAAAGAACAAAGAATGTCTTGAAATTTATTATAACGTGCTTGATGAATTGGGACTTGAATATATCCGTTCAAATTCTAACTTTGTTTTCTTTAACGCGAAGAGACCAAACCCGCAGATAAGAGAAGAACTTAGTGCCCAGGGAGTGGAAGCAGCAAGACCATTTCCACCCTTTATGACCTGGGTTCGTATGAGCACGGTAAAGCCGGAGGAGATGACGATTGTCGCAAACGCCCTCCGGCAGGTGTTAGGATAAGATTATTCGTAGCGCAGCGCATGAACCGGGTTCGTACGGGCCACACGCCAGGCATGGATGCTTACCGTGGACCACGCAATTGTAAATGCGATAAGCCCTGCGAACAAAAATGGCAGGACGGTTAAATCAATCCTGTAAGCGTAGCTGGAAAGCCAATCCTGCATCATATACCAGGCAACTGGCCATGCGATGAGGTTGGCGACCAAAACCGGCTTGGAAAACTGCCAGATCAGCATTTTTATGATTTCAGCATTCCCTGCACCATATACTTTGCGAACACCGATTTCCTTGGTGCGTTGCTCCGCAGCAAAAGCAGACAGACCAAACAGTCCAAGACACGATACCAATACGGCAAACAGTGAGAAATAACCAAACATTTGCCCGCGGTTTTTATCTTCCAGATAAAGATTATCCAGTTTTTCTTCAAGGAAAGTCAGCGACATTGGATAGCTTGGCACATGGGTGCGCCAGATTTGAGCGATCGCAGCCAATGTTTCCTGTTGATTAAAATCGCTTAAGTGAATGTTGAGTACAGAATAGTTATCTTGATTTACATGAAGGGCCAGGGGCTCTATTTCGTCACGCAGCGTACGCATATGCATATCTTCAACAACACCGATAACGGTCATTCTAACGCGCTGCCCGTCAAACCCATCATAGGAAAAACTGGTTCCCAATGCTTGTTCCGGGCTGTCATACTTCAAGAATGGTACGGCGGAACGGTTAATCACTGTGTTTATGTGATTTACATCGCCGATTACTGTCGGGTTACTGTCAGCAAGAAATTCTTCACCGCTAAGTCTTCCTGCGATGAGTTTGGCACCAAGAAATTCAAGGTAACTGGGACTACCCGGTACAAGTTCCATGGAGTTCAGCTGATCGCTTTCCATACCTTCTTTTTCGACTGAGATATTCCAAAAACCTTGCAGTGGAACCGTTCTGGCGGACAAAGCAGTGTTTTGCACACCTGGAAGCGCATCCACTTCGTTTTTGATTGTATGTATCACCGGCTGAACTTCTTCATAAAAAAGGCGTTCAAGCATGACACGGTTTTCGGTTTCAAAACCCAGATCCCGGTTCGCCGCATATTCCGTTTGCTGATAAACCACAAAAGTGGTGGTCATAAGTCCAATTGAAATTGCGAACTGTGTTGTGACCAAGATCACCCGAATGAAGTTCCCGCCTTCAGATTTTGAATTGTTGGCACGCAGCACGGTCGCCGGGCGAAAACGCGTAATTTGAACTGCTGGTAACATACCTGCGCCAAGGATGACAACAACAAGAAGTCCCGCGATCATAAAGCCCGTTGTAGGATCAGAGCCATATTGAAGAGCTAGGAGCTTGGTCACAAAATTGTTAAACCAGGGCAGTGACATTTCAACAATGGTGAGCGCTAAAAGCAGCGCAAGCATCACCATGATACCTGTTTCACCAAGGAATTGAGTGATAAGCTGTTTTCTGTTCGCGCCAACAACTTTTCTCAGTGCGATTTCTTTAGCGCGTGTACTGGCTCGAGCAGTAGATAGATTGATGAAGTTTACACTGGCGATAAATAAAATCAGAAGCGCGATCACACTGAAACTATAAACAACCATAATGTCGCCACCAGGCTTCATCTGAAACAGACCGGTTGAATGAAGGTGAATATCAGCGACTGGCTGCAAGCGCATGCGCATTATTTCATTGGGGTCCCCCGCAAGACCAGGCTGTTCTGAGCGAATAACATTTCGGGTAAGGTACGCCGGGAAGCTTTGCTCAATTGCTTCTGGGGATGCATGCGGTGCAAGCTTTATATAGGTATGAGCATTCGCGGATAGCCAGAATGTGGCAAGCCAGGGCTGCTCAACATATCTTTCTGGGTCGAACCAGGAAATAAACTCAAAATCAAGATGGGTTTTTTCCGGAAGATCCTTCATCACCCCAACGACTTTGAAACTATAATCCCAGTCGCTTGGTGTTAATATCTGACCGATGGGATCTTGGTCCCCAAAGTATTTTAGGGCCATGGATTCGTTGATAAGTATAGAAGTGTTATCCAGAAACACATCTTCGCGGTTACCGCTGATCATTTCCACATTAAATATTTCAAAGAAGTCTTTATCAGTGAACCAGACATCTTCTCTAAAGACATCATTGCCTTTCTTTAGGATATGACCCATTT
The DNA here is from genome assembly GCA_028281625.1 of Emcibacteraceae bacterium. GTDB lineage: Bacteria > Pseudomonadota > Alphaproteobacteria > Sphingomonadales > Emcibacteraceae > Pseudemcibacter. The sequence continues at coordinate 5,062 of JANQJN010000109.1, forward strand.
GATAAATACGGGCGACGGCTTCAAATTCACTGGCGTAATTATCAGCCAAGCTGTCACGAAGCCGTCCCGGGGAAAGCGCGCGGAAGGGAAAATCACCTTCATTTTGTTTGTGGGCAACCTCAAGTTTATAAAGCTGGTCCGTTACAGGGCCCCAGTCATCATAGGAAAGTTCATCTTTTACAAAAAGAAAGATCAAAATACAGGCAGCAAGGCCAATGGCTAGCCCCCCAATATTGATCATGGTGTAAAGCTTGTGGCGCATCATGTTGCGTAGCGCCGTTACGAAGTAATTTTTATACATGCTATCCGATTTCCATAGGTCATTATTATTTGCCTAAAGGAATTGCAAATAGCATGCCAGAAAAAATAGTATTTAATATCAATGGTTTGATATAAACGCAGCAACGGCTAATGTTCAAAACTGAACAGGGTGTGTCCGAATATGAACAGTTTAACTGGCTCGTCTGATCAAAATTTCTTGATTATAATTTGCTGAACTAGTTGAATATTCATTCTGCCGTAGCGAGTGTGGCACCCGCTAACGCGTATGATCTCTCCAGTCCAAGTTCAGCCAATTTTGTAAGTGGAGACGGGGCTATAGTCCAGTTTTCCACAAAATTATCACTTTGCGCTATTTGCGTGGTGGTCAATTGATCTTCCATTGATTGAACGATTGGATTAAAATTATTCGCTACATCAGCGCTCATATTTGCTATTGCTAATTTTGTAAAACTACGAGCTTTTACAATGTCTGTATCCACAACTTCGCTTCTGTAATATAAAGTAACCAGGGTAGTATATGCTCCTTGAAAACCTTGTTTAGCCGCTTTCTCGAGATACTCTATCGCGAGATCGTGCTTATTTTCTTGGAGATAATAAAGTGCTACATCATGTTGCGCCAAAGCGTATCCAGCTTCAGCCGCCATTAGTTTGTTTTCAGTTGCTAAGTCCTCATTATATTCGATTACATCGCCAAATTGCCCAGCGTAGTAGCACCCCAATTTATATGCACCGAGTGGGTCCCCCCCATTTGTAGACTTCATAAACCACTCCAGTGCGATTTCCGGGTTTTGTGCTGTGCCAACCCCATTATTGTAAAACATGCCAACGTGGTATGCAGCTTCAGAATCTCCAGCACCAGCTTTTTCAATTAGAATATCCAGAACATTTTCGGGAGAAGAATCTAAATCAGTTGCTTGAGAGCAGCCGGATGCACTGCTCAAAAGCAATCCAACTATTAGTACTAATCGAAAGTTCATTTGCCCCCTTTTGCTGATTAAAGCTAATTGGCGAACCTAAACAGTAACACATCCCCATCTTGCACGATATAGTCCTTGCCTTCAAGTCGCATTTTGCCGGCGTCTTTGGCGCCTTGCTCACCGTTTAGCGAAACATAATCATCATAAGCAATGGTTTCGGCGCGAATAAAGCCTGTTTCAAAGTCAGTATGGATCACACCAGCAGCTTGTGGGGCTTTGGTATCCTGTGTGATGGTCCATGCGCGGGCTTCGTTGGGCCCTGCGGTAAAATATGTTATCAGATGAAGAAGGTCATAACCCGCGCGGATCACGCGGCCGAGGCCAGTTTCACCAAGACCAAGGTCAGCAAGGAATTCTTTTTGTTCCTCGGGATCATCCAGCTGGGCGATTTCTTCTTCAAGAGACGCACAGATATTCACCGTGACGGCGCCTTCTTTGGCGGCTTTTTCTTTGACGCGCTTGGTGAGTTCATTGCCGTTCTGCGTATCGTCTTCATTTACATTACAAACATAAAGTACGGATTTAGTGGTAATAAGCTGAAGACCATCGAGAAGTTTTTGTTCTTCCGGATCCGCAGCTTCAACAACGCGGGCAGGGAGGCCATCTTCAAGAACCGCAAGGCAACGTTCAACCATTTCCATGATTTTTTTGGCTTCTTTGTCCTGGCCTCTAATTCTTCTTTCGAGCCCGGCTTTTCTTTTTTCCAGACTTTCCATATCAGAAAGCATGAGTTCCGTTTCCACGGTTTCAGCATCAGCTATTGGATCAATCACGCCTTCCACATGGGTGATGTCATCATTTTCAAAGCAGCGAAGCACATGAATGATAGCGTCAACTTCTCGAATATTTCCTAAAAACTGGTTCCCGAGACCTTCGCCCTTGGAGGCACCGCGCACAAGACCAGCAATATCAACGAAGGAAAGCTGAGTTGGGATCACTTGTTTGGATGCGGCGATTTCAGCGATTTTATTGAGACGTGGATCGGGAACTGGAACCTGTCCCACATTTGGTTCGATTGTACAAAATGGATAGTTGGCCGCCGCCGCAGACGCCGTGTTGGTCAAGGCGTTAAAAAGGGTTGATTTACCTACATTGGGAAGACCAACAATACCACACTTAAATCCCATTATTTTTTATCCTTTTTATTTGGCCGCAATATAAGGCCAATTTCATTCATAAAATCAACACCGTCACCACTGGTAAGCTTTTCCGCCGCCCGACCAACAGCATCAAGCAGTGGTTCCAGCCATTTTTCATCTTCAATGCGAAAATCACCAAGCACATGGCCATGAACCCGGGATTTATCGCCAGGATGGCCGATGCCCAATCGAATGCGGTGATATTCTTTGTTGATGTACTTATCAAGGCTTCGAAGGCCATTATGGCCTGCGTTGCCACCACCAGTTTTAAATTTTATTTTGCCGGGCTCGAGATCCAGTTCATCATAAAAGACAAAAATTTTCTCAGACGGGATCTTATAAAAACTTGCCACTTGCGATACGGACTCGCCGGAAAGATTCATAAAGGTGAGGGGCTTTAAAATAAGCACTTTCTCACCTCCAAGGCGCCCTTCATAAAGCGCACCTTTAAACTTCATTTTTGGTTCAGAAAAGTTATGGCGGAGGATGATCTCATCTACCGCCATAAAACCAATATTATGCCGGTTGTTTTCGTGCTTCGCGCCGGGATTACCCAGCCCAACAAATAACAACATGGCATCATCCTCTTGTGATGAGAGGAATTTATTCCTCAGATTTTTGAGAAGTTGCTTCAACTTCTACACTATGCTCTTCTGCTTCGCCTTCTTCACCTTCTACGCCTTCAGCGTCTTCGGCTTCTTCTTCCTCAGACTTGAGACCACTTGGTGTGGCGATGGTTGCGATTGTAAAGTCACGGTCGTCAATAACTGAAGTAACGCCTTCAGGAAGATCAATCGCGGAAATATGAACACTGTCACCAAGCTCAAGACCGGTCAGATCAATGTCGATCCCTTCCGGAATGGCGTTGGCAGGACAAGCAAGTTCGATTTCGTGGCGTACGATGTTGACGATACCGCCTTGACGGATACCTGGGCATTCTTCTTCGTTGATGATATGGATCGGAACCATAATCGCGATCACCTCGTCTTCAGCAAGGCGAAGGAAATCAATGTGAAGCGGCCAGTCTGTAACCGGGTGGAACTGAACGTCACGCGGAAGGACCATTTGCTTTTTGCCGCCATCGACTTCGATGTCGTATGTTGTTGACAGGAACGCACCTGTGTTAAGTAGTTTTTGAATATCAACCAGATCAACAGAAATTGGTTGAACATCTTTTTTTGCGCCGTAAACAACTGCTGGCAGTCTGCCTTCTCTACGTATTGCACGAGAGGACCCCTTACCCGCTTTTGTGCGCAATTCAGCTTTAATAACCGTATTGGTAGCCATTATTTTATTCTCCAAAATTTAACCAAATGACATTGGCCTCCAGGGGTGCCAATATCAAAGGGCCTGTGTCTTTATAGAAACAGACCCTTATGTGCGCCGCTTTTAAAGGGTATCGGCGCAAAATACAACGATTTTTTTGCCTTTTTTAACTAAAAAGAACTGAAACTGAACTTTCTTCATGAATCCGCCGGATCGCCTTGGCAAACAAGGGGGCGATACTGATCTGGACGATCTTCTCGCAGGCCTCAACGGCTGGGGTCGCCATGATTGAATTCGTGGTTACCACATGCTCAAGAGATGACTTGTTGATCCGTTCAATGGCTGGGCCGGAAAAGACCCCATGCGAAACATAGGCACTTGCTGATTTTGCACCGCCTTGTTCGACCAGCGCACCAGCGGCGTTACACAGTGTTCCCGCACTATCAACAATGTCATCAACGAACACACAATGATAACCTTCCACTTCACCAATGATGTTCATCACTTCTGATACGCCCGCTTTTTCGCGGCGCTTATCGATGATCGCCAGCGGTACTCCAAGGCGACTTGCATAAGCCCTTGCGCGAACCACACCACCCACATCAGGGGAGACGACCATGAGTTTTTCACGGTCGGCATAACGCTTTTTAATATCATCCACAAGAACGGGGGAGGCAAACAGATTATCAGTTGGAATATCAAAAAAACCTTGAATTTGCCCCGCATGCAGATCCATGGTGAGTACTTTGTCGGCGCCCGCTGTGGTGATTAGATTTGCTACCAGCTTCGCACTGATCGGCGTTCTAGGACCTGGTTTACGATCCTGACGGGCATACCCGAAGTAAGGGATAACGGCCACTATCCGCTGTGCTGACGCCCGTTTAAGCGCATCACAGATGATGAGTAGTTCCATAACATTGTCATTGGTGGGAAATGATGTTGGTTGAATGACATAAACGTCTTCACCACGGACATTTTCCTGAATTTCAACCCAGATTTCCTGATCTGAGAACCGTTTGATGTTTGCTTTGGTGAGCTCCATACCAAGGTGTGTGGCAATGGAATCGGCGAGAGGCATATTGCTATTGCCGGAAATAATTTTCATTTAAAATAGTTCCCTCATTGATCACCCATATTTGCTAATTGCTTTTATACATATTTTTTTTGAAAAAGCGACTCTGAATATGACTTTTTTGACATTATTTTTGCAGGATAATTGAAATCTGGCAGCCATAGTCTTCTTCGCCCAGATGTGTGGTCCTTCGATAGCTGAAAAAATTGTTTGTTTCGTCGTATGTGTCTATTTGAAGAGCATCAACCTTTGTCACTTTTGCCTTCCATAATCTATCCGATACGTAACTTTCCAGATCAAACATATAACGGCCAACATTTTTGCTAAGCTCAAAATAATTTCGGTCTCCTATGGCATCATAAAGTTCTGGTCCCACTTCGTAAGATTTTTGCGCAATACATGGCCCGATGGCGGCTGTGATATTGTCAGTGGTTGCTCCGAGGTCGCACATGGCTGCAACCGTATTTTCGATGATCC
>JANQJN010000154.1 GCA_028281625.1 Emcibacteraceae bacterium
CGATCAGTATGGAAAACAGGCAACTTTTCACAGTGGTGCACGCGGTCGATCATCCCGGGAAACATGCAGCAAAAATGCGCGAAGAATTGATGGTCGGGCATTTGAACCATATTGAAAGCATTCTGGATCAGGTAGTGATTGCCGGTCCCATGTTCGCGGATGACAATAAGACTGTGATTGGATCGCTGCTCATTTACAAAACCGAAAATAAGGAACAAGCACTCGCCAACTTGAAAGCCGATCCATATTACGATGCTGGTATTTGGGATAAAATATCCATCAATGTGTTTCGCGGCGCCCTCGGGGACATTGTAGGCGGCAAGGCCTACTAAAAAAAATGGCGGCGCCTACGGCACCGCCTGCTTCAGTTTACGGGAGACCTTATTAGAAAGGTTTAGTAACCCCAATAAACGCCATGGTGATGATGCTCACCCAATAGACGTAAGCGCATTTACGACCTGCGGCTAGAGTGTTGGTGAAAATCGCTTCTATTTCCGGTGTTGATCCTTCTTCACGCAGTCTGTGGAACGCCACGGCCCAACCTTTCATGATTATACGAAGTGCCAGACCAATGCACAAAATGAAGCCAAACATAAAGAGCTTTAACCCAAACCAGAGCGGTACGTTGGTTTCTTCGGTAAACAGCACATTTCCTGTCCAGAGCGTGTATCCACCCAAGATCCATAAACCCGGAATAACGATGTAGCGGATTTTATCATCAAATTCGGTGATCTTGATTCCAAGGGCGGTGCCACGGTGATGAAAAGCCGCAAATATGATGCACCACCATACGGCGGTTAGAACCCAGACGATGGGAATACCGATTCCTGTGATCGGGGAAAGACCATAATTGTCACCCATATGAAACCCGACCGGAAGAAGCCAGATAATCGCGGAACGGGGAAGAATATCGATACGGTAGGCGGTTTCCATATGACGAAGTCGATCGTCAATATCAAGCTTTTCGTTTGCCACATTGGTTGACGCGTTAAACACGCCCCATTCACCGCCAAGCCAATATGCCGCAAAAATTACGTGCAGCCATCTCAGCACGTCATGCATCATTATTTCCATTTCCCTCTCCTTTTCAGAGCCATCGTCGTTTTGATGTCCTCAGCATTTCACAGCCGAACGAAAGCCACATTGATAAATGTCACACTTGAACATTAACTCAGAAAATCCCGGACCAACCGGATGAATTCTGCAGGGCAGGATTCGAATAAATCTGCTTTTATTTCAGTTAGTTCGTCTACTTTCGCGTTTTTGATCATAGTCGCAGCAGCACGGGTACTTGGCGACAGCATTTCATCAGGAATAGGCAACAACACATCTTGCACCAAGCCCTGAAGACCACTTTCAATGTCATAATCAAATACAGCCATAAAGCCCCAGTTGGACTTAAACCCTGCCCGCATCACATCTGCGAACATTTCAATTTTACGTTCCTTGTCCCAGCCTTCTTTGTCACTGGCGACCGCCTCAGCCCATTTGGCACTCAGGAAATCATCCTGTTCAAAATAAGGACGAGGATTTTCATAATTTTTGCGAATGGCGGCGCGTTTATCAGCTGGAACAAGTGGGATGCCCGGCAAAACCAGTTTCCTAATCATATCCGGACATCTGTTTGCTATTTCTGTGGCGATCAGAACACCTGTGTGAAACCCCAGGAGGTCCACCTGCGCAAAACCGAGCCCCTCAATAAGTTCAATCATGGCCCCGGCGAGCTGTTCAATTGACGCGGGTGCGTCTGGTGAGTCCGATCCGCCGTAACCCGGTGTGTCGGGGCAGATTACCAATCGGTCCTTTGCCATTTCCGACTGGAATTTTTCATAGTAGCGCCCGGAATAGGGTGACATATGAAAGCAGATCAGTGGCGTATTTGCACCCTCCTCACCTTGTTTGTAAAAATGAAGCTGACCGAACTTGCAATCGATATAATGCGCTGTTCTTGTCATGGCTTACTCTTCACCCTGAGGGATAATTTCATACATTTCCGCCCGCACGCCATTGGGGTCGAGCGCTGAAAATGACATGGAGCGTCCCGTCGCGCTTGGTGAGAGCGGGGTAACTATGGTGATACCTTCCGCCATCATATCCTTATAAATTTTATCAATATTGCCGACCCGGTGAACCATAACGATTTCACCGTAGACAGCCGAGCCATCTTCGCGGCTGTAGGCTATCTGACCATTGCCACCCACTTCAATGATGGCGAGACCTCCCTCATAGCTATTCGGCTCAGCATTATTTGGAACCAGGTAAGTAAGACTTGTTTCTGTTCCCTGACGAATGCCCAATATATCTTTGGATTTTCCGTCCTCGATGGTGCTTGTCGATAGCACTTTGTAACCCATAAGTTCGGTATAAAAATGCAGCGATTTTTCCATATCGTTCGTTAAAATTGCTGAGTTGGTCATATAAGACCGGACAGTCTCATCTTCCTGCGCATAGGCCGTTGCGATTGAAAAAATCAGGCTTAAAATAATAAAAATTGCGCGCATGTTTTGCCTCCCTGTTTTACGGGTTCAATAATGAGGTAGTTTACACGTTCTTCGCAATGATATTTGTCACCACCTTGTCGCCCCGTTCTGCATAGAGTAGGTTTTATAAAAAGGGAGCACTAATTGTCCGACATCATCAGCAAGCAATGGCGTATTGCCGCAAGGCCTGACGGCAATGTCAAATCTAGCGATTTTGAACTCGCCGAAGAAAAGGTACGGGACCTTGAAGATGGAGAGTTTCTTCTCCGTACACACTACCTGAACCTTGCCCCCGTCATGCGCATGTATATGCAGGGGATTTCTGCGGCTGGTGAAAAACCACTGGGAATTGGCGATGTGATCCATGGCCGTGGCGTGGCTCAGGTCATTGCATCAAAGCATAGTGACTACGCGGTTGGTGATGTGGTTCAGGGACAGATCGGTTGGCAGACTTATAAGATTTCCAGTGGCACCAAACAGGAACGTTTCATTAAAATGCCCAAACGCGACCTTGCCTATTCTCTGGGTGTGAGTGTGCTGGGCATGACCGGGTTCAGCGCATACTGCG
>JANQJN010000165.1 GCA_028281625.1 Emcibacteraceae bacterium
TGATCAGGGATACTGCGACGAGTTAAAAGCAACCGCCGCCAAATATGGTGTTGAGATAACCGAGCTATCTACCCACATTCAGGGCCAGCTTGTTGCTTGCCACCCGGCATATGACACATTGTTTAATGGCTTTGGTCCTGACCACGCGAAAGATGATCATGTAGCCAAGGAAAAATGGGCGACGGAACAAATGATGATGGCGGCAAAAGCAAGTAAGAACCTGGGTCTTACTGCCCATGTTACCTTCCCGGGCGCGCTGATGTGGCATACGGTTTATCCGTGGCCGCAGAGACCGGCCGGACTTGTTGAAGACGGCTTTAAAGAACTTGCGAGGCGCTGGAGACCCATACTTGATGCCTTTGATGAAGCTGGTGTGGACGTTTGCTACGAAATTCACCCAGGTGAAGATCTACATGATGGGGCTAGTTTTGAAATGTTTCTGGAAGCAGTGGATAATCATCCGCGGGCCAACATCCTTTATGATCCAAGCCATCTGATTTTGCAGGGCATGGATTACGTGGAGTTTATCCATATTTATCACGAGCGGATCAAAATGTTCCACGTCAAGGACGCAGAGCTTAACTGTGACGGTCGCAGCGGCGTTTACGGTGGTTATCAATCCTGGATCAACCGACCGGGGCGGTTCCGTTCCCTTGGCGATGGACAGGTTGATTTTAAAGCTATCTTTAGTGCGCTGACCCAGCATGATTTTGATGGTTGGGCCGTGGTTGAGTGGGAATGCTGTATGAAGCATCCGGAAGACGGTGCCCGTGAAGGTGCGGAATTTGTAAATGAGCATATCATCAGGCCGACGGAAGTTGCCTTTGATGATTTTGCCGGCGGCGGCGCGGACGATGAACTGAACAAAAAAGTTTTAGGGATATAGACGATGATGAACGAAATCAGCAGAAGAAGACTTCTTAAAAATATTGCGATCATGACCGGCGGTGCGCTTTCCGCCAACGTGGTCGCAGGCGTGATGTCCGGTGCGTTGGCGCAGGAAAGTATTTCGGTTGATAACCCGGTCTTTTCAGATGCGCAGTTGGAACTGGTTGCTGAAATTGCGCAGATGATCGTGCCGGACACGGACACACCGGGTGCCAAGGCGGCGCTGGTGCATGATTACATCCACGCCATTGTTGGTGACTGGTATTATGATAATGAGCGCGAAAAATTCATGGCTGGCCTTAAAGCGGTCGATCCATCCTTTATGTCATCAGACGAAGCCGGACGCACTGCAATCCTCACCGCGCTGGATAATGAGGAAAGTGACGAAAAAACATTCTTTGCAGAATTTAAAGAACTTACCTTGGTGGGGTACTTCTCATCACAAATCGGCGCGGAAGAAGAGCTTCGTTACGAACAATACCCCGGGCCATATCAGGGGTGCGTGCCATTTGAAGAAGTAGGGCGTACCTGGGCCACATAATGGATAGTTTCAAGACCCCAGAACCAGAATTCGATGTGATCGTCGTTGGCTCCGGTATTTCCGGCGGTTGGGCGGCGAAAGAATTTTGTGAAAAAGGGTTTAAGACACTGGTGGTTGAGCGCGGCCGGGATATCATCCACGGAGAAGATTATATTGGCGAAGGGCTAGCGCCCTGGGAAATGAAATTCCGTGATGATGTGGACCGGAAACTGGCCGATGAACGCTACCCGATTCAAAAACGCTGCTATGCGTTTAAGGACAGCACCAAGCATTTCTTCGCGGACGATATTGATCATCCCTACTCAAAAGAAGCAGGTACCAATTTCGAATGGGTGAAGGGCTTTCATCTGGGTGGGCGCTCATTGCTGTGGCACCGTCAAAGTTACCGCTGGAGCGCTATGGATTTTGAAAGTAATGCCCGGGATGGTTACGGAACCGATTGGCCAATAAGATATGATGATCTGGCACCCTGGTACGACTATGTGGAAGAATTCGTGGGTGTCAGCGGTTCTATGGAAGGGCTCGACCAACTTCCCGATGGCGTGTTCCAACCGGTCATTGGCTTTAACTGCGCCGAGGAAGAATTCGCGAACCGCATCAAAGATTTATATGATGATCGGGTGCTTATTCCAGGGCGATGCGCGCACCTTACGGACCCGCAACCCATTCATATGGATCTGGGACGGGGGACGTGTCAGTCGCGTAATCAATGTCAGCGGGGTTGCTCACTTGGGGCATATTTCTCATCGCAGTCGGCAACCCTTCCTGCAGCAGATAACACTGGCAATCTAAACATCGTAACCAACAGTATCGTCCACAGTGTGATCTATGACGATGATAGTGGCAAGGCTACAGGCGTGCGCATCATTGATGCGGTTACCAAAGAAACTAAAGAATATACCGCACGTGTCATTTTCTTGTGTGCATCAACGCTCGGCACCACGCAAATACTGCTCAATTCTGCGAGCGGACGGTTTCCCAATGGGTTCGCCAATGACAGCGACGCGGTTGGTCGTTACCTGATGGATCACCTGTGTTTTGCGGGCGCAACCGGGGAGATTGAAGGCTTCCAGGATCATTATTATATCGGCCGTAAACCCAACAGCATCTACCTGCCGCGTTTCACCAACCTTGAGCGCGATGAAGAAAATTTTGTGCGTGGCTATGCCTATCAGGGCAGCGGCAGTCGTAAGGGATGGGCTGCGCGCCTTGGTGAAAAAGGGTTTGGCGCGGATTTTAAGGAAAGTTTTAAAACACCCGGTGTCTGGGAAATAAATCTTGAGGGCTACGGTGAAATGCTGCCGGACGCGAACAATCGCGCGACGCTCCATGCGAATAAAAAAGACCAATGGGGCATGCCGCAGCTGCATATTGATGCAAAGTTCGGTGAAAACGATAAGCAGATCCGAAAAGCGATGATGGGTGAAGCGGTCCAGATCATGGCGCGTGCGGGTCTAACGAATATTCAAACTTATAATACCGAAGACAGCTTGGGTCTCGGCATTCATGAAATGGGCACTGCACGCATGGGCAGGAATCCAGAAACGTCAGTGCTTAATGGCTTTAACCAGTGTCACGCTGTGGACAACGTCTTTATTACCGATGGATCGGCAATGGCCTCGAGCGCATGTCAGAATCCGTCATTAACCTATATGGCGCTGACAGCGCGGGCAGCAGATTACGCCGCCACGCAGCTGAAGCAAGGGAATTTATAGCAAGGAAATTTAAAATGGCAGATTTTGATGCAATTGTGGTAGGCTCCGGAATGTCCGGTGGTTGGGCGGCCAAAGAATTTACTGAAAAAGGAATGAAAACCCTTGTGATTGAGCGGGGCCGCAATGTGGAGCATCAGGTCGACTATGTCGGTGAAGGACTTGGTCCATGGGAAATGAAGTTTCGCGATCGCGTTGACCGTAAGACGGCTGATCAAAACCACGCCATTCAGAAAAAATGTTATGCGTTTCTCGAAAGCACAAAGCAGTTCTTCGTCGATGACATAGAGCATCCTTACAGTCAGGAAGAGGGCAAAGAATTCAGCTGGATACGGGGGTATCACCTTGGGGGTCGTTCGCTTACCTGGCACCGGCAAAGTTACCGCTTAGGTGACCTTGATTTTGGCGCCAACAAGCGGGACGGGCACGGTGTCGACTGGCCTGTGCGCTATGCGGATATAAAAAAATGGTACGACCACGTGGAAACCTTTGCGGGGATTACTGGTAACAATGATGGTCTTGATCAGCTTCCCGATGGTAAATTCCAGCCACCAATGGAATTTAACTGCGTTGAAAAAGTAATCAAACAGCGCATGGAAGAACTTTATGATGACCGCAGGCTGATTATTGGTCGCGCTGCGCATCTGACAGAACCAACAGAAGAACAAATTGAACTTGGCCGCGCAACCTGTCAAAACCGCAACCAATGCCAGCGTGGGTGCTCCTTCGGCGCTTATTTCTCATCACAGTCGGCGACGCTGCCAGCGGCCAGACGTACAGGGAATCTAAGCATCGTGACCGACGCCATTGCCCATAGTTTGGTTTATGATCCGGATACCAAGCGGGCAACCGGTGTGCGGGTGATTGATGCCAATACCAAAGAAGGAAAGGTTTATACGGCCAGAGTGATCTTTATGTGTGCGTCAACCCTGGGTACGACACAGGTCATGCTTAATTCCACCAGTGAGCATTTCCAAAACGGTTTTGCCAACAGCAGTGGTGTACTTGGTCATCACATAATGGATCATCTGTATGCACAGGGTGCGCGCGGGGAGTTTCCAGGATTTGAAGACCGTTACTACATAGGTCGACGCGCCACTGGAATTTATATTCCGCGCTATCAGAACCTTAATGGTCAGGAAGAAGAATATTACCGCGGCTACGGCTTCCAGGGGGGTGCATCACGCCCATCCTGGCGCAGTAACATTGGCAAAAAGGGATTCGGTGCTGATTTTAAAGAAAGCTTCAAAACACCAGGCGGCTGGGAATTCAGCATTGGTGGTTTTGGTGAAATGATGCCAGACTTTAAAAATCATGCCCGCCTGCATAAAACTAAGAAAGATAAATGGGGTATTCCGCTGCTGCATATTGATTGCGAATACGGCGAAAATGACTGGAAAATGCGCCGCGCGATTGTGAAGGACTCAGTTCAAATGCTGAAAGACCTGGGACTTAAAAATGTGACCGGTTACTTAAGTGAAAGTGCCGCACCAGGGATTGGTATTCATGAAATGGGAACAGCCCGCATGGGCCACGACCCAAGCACATCGGTCTTAAATAAGCATAACCAGTGCCACGATGTGGATAATGTCTTTATTACTGACGGATCGTTTATGACATCCTCTGCGTGCCAGAATCCTTCGCTCACCTATATGGCCTTTACCGCGCGCGCAGTTGATCATGCGGTGTCGCTGATGAAAGAAAATGTGCTTTAGGAAATCATCATGGATAGAAGGAAATTTTTGAAATCAACGGCTGGAATGGCTGCTCTTGGTGTTATGGCAAGCCTTGTTTCAGGTTGCGACAGAGGTTCACCCATTCGCAACATCGGTATCCAGCTTTATACCATTCGCAACATGATGGCTGTAGATATGGAAGGTAGCATCGAGCAAGTAGCAGAACTTGGCTATAAGGAAGTTGAATTTTTTAATTATTATGGCCGCACCGCAAGCGACGTCAAAGCTATGCTGGCTAATAATGGGCTCGTTAGCCCCTCCATCCATGTGGATATCGATCAGCTTCGGGGTGATCAGCTCTATCGCGAAATCGAATTTGCGACGGAACTCGGGCAAAAATATATAACGTTAGCGTGGTTGGGTCCTGAAAATCGTGTTTCCATGGATCAGTACAAGCAGCATGCTGAACTGTTTCAGACAGTTGGCGAAGAATGCAATAAAGCGGGTCTCAAGTTCGTCTACCATAATCACGAATTTGAATTTTTTGAGTTCGATGGTGTTAAACCATACGACATGCTGCTTGAGCAGCTCACAAGCGATATTATGTTGATGGAAATGGACCTGTTCTGGATGGATGTTGCTGGCGAAGCCCCATCTAAATATTTTGATCTTTATCCTGGTCGCTTTCCCATGTGTCATATTAAAGATCGTTCGGCTGCGGGTGATATGGTCTATGTGGGTGACGGTGTCATTGACTTTAATGCAATTCTCGCAGAGGCCAGCAAAGCGGGGCTTGAACACTTCTTCGTTGAACATGATGAGCCCGCAAATGAAGTCGATATGATGACAAAAAGCATTGAGACATCAAAGGGCTTTGTAATTCGTTAATCCCTATTGTAAGGTTAAAAATCACAATAAGGGAGAAGTTGATGAGCGGCGACGTCGTTAAAATTGATAAAGATGACCCGTCTGTAGCCATTGTTTCCATAAACAGGCCCAAGAACCTTAATTCCATAACCGTTGACGTACTTGATGGACTGATTGATGCTGCCAATGAAATTGCGGCGGCTCCTGATATCCGCGCAGTTGTTTTGAAAGGTGAGGGACCATATTTTTCCAGCGGCGCTGATTTCTCGCTTTTTGCCGCTGCCATGTCCGAGCAGGACACAAACAAAGCACGCGTGATAGGCCGCAAGGGTGCGGATGCCTGTAACGCCTGGGAAAACCTGCCGCAGGTGACCATAGCAGCAATTGAAGGTGGGGTTGTGGGTGGTGGCCTCGCCGTTGCCATGGCCTGTGACTGGCGCGTGATGGGTGCCGACGCTTATGCCTACGTACCTGAAGTCGCAGTAGGGGTGAATTTCGGCTGGGGATCCTTGCCGCGACTTACAGCCTTGGTGGGGCCGGCAAAGGCGAAATATATGTCCATCATGTGCGAAAAACATGGCGCCAATGATTGCCAAGACTGGGGACTTACCGATTTTGTTGTTGAAAATGGTGGTACCCTTGAAAAAGCGATGGAACTTGCAATCAGGACAAGTGAATTTCCCCGCTTGCCAGTGCAACTAATAAAGCGTGGAGTCAACACTCACGCGGCGGCTCTGTCCAGAGCAACTGCCTATGCGGATATGGAAGATTTGCTTCTTTCATTGGGTGACGAGGAGTCGACTGCTTATCGTATGAAGACAATCGAAAAAATACAAAATAAGGGAGAGTAGAATTGGGCGATTATAACGAGACACTTCTACTTGGGGATTTTCTTGACGCGCGGGTTGCGGAACATCCGGACCGGGATGTGTTTTATTCCCGGGATCGCACGATGACGTACAAAGAACTGTCGGATGCTGTCGATAAATGTGCCCGGACCATGATCGCATCTGGTCTTAGGAAGGGGGACTGCGTCGCGGTTCTTTCTTCGCAGCGCACTGAAGTGTTCGTTACCTTTTTTGCCGCGGCCCGCATCGGGCTTCTTTGGTTAGGCGTTAATCCCAAATATCAGATCCGTGAAATGCGCCATAGCATGTCGGACGCGAAACCAAAAATGTTTATTGGGATTAAGGAACTTGATGGGCGTGATTATAGTGAGGAGATCAAAACCCTGCGCGCTGAATTTTCCCATCTTGAAAATTTCATCGGGTTTGATGGCGCGGATCCTTATGATATCACCTGGGAAAACTGGCTTGAGGCCAATGAATGTTCTGCTGAAGACTATGAAAATGCCAAAGCATCGGTTGAAAACACCATCGATACCATGCTGATCTATACCTCGGGATCCAGCGGATCTCCAAAAGGGGTGCTCCTGCCGCAAAAGGCGATATTAAAGCGCGCGATGATCGAATGGGATGTGTTCCCGCTGGATCCTTATCCACGCCTTATGTGTCCGCTTCCTATCACCCATGTGGGCGGGATTATTGTGCT
>JANQJN010000174.1 GCA_028281625.1 Emcibacteraceae bacterium
GGTGGATCCAATAATGTCCCCATCTTGCTGATCCCGCCGGCTATTGAAAGCGGGCTCGGAGAGCTCGGTAAACATGGCTCTCTTATAAATCGGGAAAGTGGATCGGTGCTCAGACTTGGTGGACTGGTTACAGACATGCCACTAGAAATTGACGAGCTTGATCAGTTCGGTGTCGATGATTTTTGCATGAATTGCAAAGCCTGCCAGGCGGCATGCCCACCTGAAGCTATTCATTCGAGTAAGAAAATGGTCAGGGGAAGTGAAAAATGGTACGTGGATTTTGATAAATGTCTACCGTACTTCAACGAGCGAACAGGCTGTGGTATATGCCTTGCCGTCTGTCCCTGGAGCAGGCCGGGTGTACCGGAAAATCTGGTTAAAAAACTCGCTAAACGAAAAGCCAGCTAAACCTTGATTGTCAAAATAAGAATTGCCGCGATCATTGCCGGGACCGCAAAAACAGCAAACAACGCATACATCCCGAAATTTAGTGCAATCAAATAACCGGCAATGATGGGTGACAGTATTGCCCCAGTTCGACCAAGGCCCGCGCACCATCCAATCCCGGTTGATCGTATCGCTGAATGATAGACCCGTGCCGCAACCGCATACATGGCGCTGAATCCCCCGTTTATAAAGGTACCGATAATGAAGATAAGAATATATAGGGTCACCAGATCCGTTGGCTCCGCCAGCATCACATACAGCATAAAAAGAGCCGTGCCTGAAAAATAGACACCAATGGGAACCGACAACCGGTATTTGGTTCCCAGCAGTCCAATGATAAACGTACCAGCCACAGCACCAAGATTATTAAGTGTGAGAGCAAAAATCCCTTCGGTCATTGTATAGCCGCTGTTTACAAACATCAGCGGGATCCACGACATAAGGAAATAAATGGTCAGGAACCCCATAAAAAATATGGTCCAGAGCTTTAATGTGGTGATCATAAGATTAGACGAAAGCAATTTGCCGACCCTGACGGTATCGGTTGTTTCGGAGCTGTTTTTCGCCTGCAGTTCGCTAATGGGTTCACGATTTATGCGCACAAGAACATCATTGATTGCTTCGATCTTTTCAGAATCTGCTGCGTCACTGTCTTCAATGAATTGCACAGATTCAGGCAGCAGAAAATACGCAAGCGCACAAATGGCGAGTGTTGCCAATCCGCCGTATATAAACAGCATTTCCCATCCTTGCGCCGGTATCACCAAAGCGGCGATGGGTCCGACAATCATGGCGCCAAATGGATAACCGGAAATAATCATAGTCACGGCCAGGTTTTTATATTTTTCCGGCGTAAATTCACTACCAAATGTAGCTGCGCTGGCAAATATGGCGCCAATACCAATCCCTGAAATGGCCCGAAGTCCAATCAGCGCGTATAGTGAGCGATCCAAAAAACCAGTGGCGATCATGGAAACACCAGTGATAAATACGGCGGTGATGACAATTTTTCTCCGACCGTAAACGTCACCCAGTGGTGCAAGGAACAGCGCGCCCACCATCATACCACCAAGGGCCGCGCTTAGCACATAGCCCATCTGAACGGAATCAATGCCCCACTCAGAAGTAATGGACGGGGCAGCGACCGATATTGCAACCACATCAAAGCCGTCCACGCAATTAAGAATGAATCCAATGGATATAATAACGAATTGAGCGAAACTGACCGGTCCCTGATCAATCCGGTCGCGAATACTAATGAACTCTTGCGACATTTTTTCCCCGACTAATAAATTACTCTGGCGGTGGGTTTAAACTAAAGCTTTCTACGATCGCTTTCCATTCACCGCTATCCTGTTTTTTCCAAACGGTCGTGTATTTACCGTGCTGTTTGGTGACGCTGCCGTCGTCCTGAGAGGTGTTGATCGAAAAAAGGCCCCATGTGTAGCCTAAGTCTTCAGATATGCCGCCTGCTTCAGGCGCCCAGGTGACCGTCGTGTTGGGTTGATCGCTGGCATCACGAAGAACGGCCTCCAGCCCTCTTTTTGGTTGTGCTCCTGGTGGCAGGGTTACGGCTTCTGGTGCAAGATATTTTGCAAAAGCGGCGTATGTGCCATGCTCAATTCGATACTCCATAAATTCTTTATCCAGCGCGAACAGCATTTCCACAGTATCTTTTTCCTGTGCGCGAGCAAATAACGGTATAAGCATAACCAGAGCCAAAATAATACGCATTGCGTTCTCCTACCTTGTTAATCTAACGATCAGGTTATCACAATATTCCCCCGCCGCAATGACAGAATTAAATCCGTTAAACATGGACACTGAATTGACTTCTTACCCATCCCTGATAAAGTTTCAATTCTACGATAATCAAATGTTTGGGAGAGAGACATGCGGTATGTCACATCAAAATATATAATTCTGATTTTTGCACTATTTTTATCGTCCTGCAGTTCTGAAACGGAGACTGGGTCAGACGACACAATGACAGCCGAGCCTTCGGCTTATGCAGTACAGGCCGCAAATGTGACCATTCACCGGGACGCCTGGGGCGTGCCGCATATTCATGGTAAAACGGACGGTGATGCCGCATTTGGTATGGGATATGCGCAAGCCGAGGATAATTTCGCTCAGCTTGAACTTGGTTTTATCATGGGCACCGGCCGCATGGCAGAGATTATTGGCGAGGAAGCACTGATCGCTGATTGGGTGGTCCATAGCTTTGAAAATAATGAACTTTCCAAACGAGATTATGATAATGCCTCCCCCGCGGTAAAAGCGCTACTTGATGGTTATGCTGCCGGGATCAACTATTATATGGAAACCCATCCGGAAGTGGAAAGGCGGCTTTTGGATCATATTGAGCCTTGGTATTCGCTCGCGCTCATTCGTCGCTGGTATCACCTGGGTGGTTTTTTGGGGCGTCTGCGTTTTACCACCGATGAACGCACCGCAGCATTTGAAGCCCTTAATGGCGGATCCCTTGAAATGGCGCAGCTCGAAATTCCGAAGTATGACCCGGAAGACCGCAAGGAGTTCGGTTCAAATTCCTGGGCGGCGAACGGCTCCAAAATTACTGGTGAGGGCTCCTATCTGTTTATTAATCCGCACCTTCCAGGATTTGGTATTGGTCAGACCTACGAAGCGCATATGCTGTCCGACGAAGGATGGAACATGACAGGATACGCGCGTTTTGGTTATCCGCTCCCTTATATCGGCTTTAACGAAAATCTTGGTTGGATGAGCACTGACAATTACAGTAATCAGGAAGACAGCTGGATTGAACATTTTGATGATCCTGATAATCCGCTTGCCTATCGATACGGTGATGGCACCCGTGAAGCCACCGAATGGGAAGGTGAGATTAAAATTAAAGGCGGGGAAGTAAGAACCGTAAAATACCGCAAAACCCATCATGGTGCGGTAGTGGCCATGCGGGACGGTAAGTTCCTGTCCGGGATGATGGCCCGCTACGATGAGCCAGGCTGGCTTGATCAATGGTACAATATGGGTAAAGCATCAAACATTGATGAATTTACCACGGCTATCGAACCGCAGGCGATGCAATTTGGTAACATTATGTATGCCGATGATGCGGGTAACATTTGGTATATCTATAATGGTGCAGTGCCGATCAGAACCGAAGGGTATGACTATAACGCCGCCCTTGATGGCAGCAACCCGGAAACGGACTGGCAGGGGTATCATACGCTCCAACAGCTTCCGCAGGTGAAAAACCCAGTGTCCAACATGATGCAGAACACCAACACCACACCCTTTAACGCCAGCATGTCGGAAAGTGATGCTCGGCCCGAAGATTATCCAAGCTATATGGTACGTGAAGGGGACAATGCCCGCAGTCAGAATGCCCGCCGTATTCTTAACAAATATGACCAGTTCGATTTCGAAACCTGGGAACGGGAAAGTCTTGATACCACCATGATCATCTGGCAGGAGCTGGCGCCACAGTTTGCTGAAGCCTATGCCGAGACCAGTGCAGGTAATCCTGAACGCGCGGAAAAGTTGGCGCCTGTGATGGAAATGCTGCAAGCGTGGGACGGTGTAGCAACGCTCGAATCTCCCGAACCAACAATCCTGACGGATTGGGGTGATATATGGCGTGGGCGCGATACTTCCGCTGAAGAGAAAATGAATATTCTGGAACAGGTGGTGGACCGTTTGGTCGAAGACTGGGGCACATATGAGGTTCCATGGGGTGAGATGAACCGCGCACAGCGCCCACCGCTCAATGAACAAGGAAATCCTATTTTCAGTGACGATGCGCCAAGCATTGCAACCGTTGGTGTGCCGGGCTGGACGGGCGGCAGTCAGATCGCCTTCAATAATCGTCGTGATGGTTTGAAGCGTCGCTATAAAACTGGCGGTAACAGCTATACGGCGGTGGTGCATTTTGCGGGCAGTGAGCGGACAAAGTCGAGGTCTATTCACGTGTTTGGGGCGAGTGTCGATCCAAACTCACCGCATAATATGGATCAGGCACAAATGCTCGCAAACAAGCAGTATAAGCCAGCTTGGCTTTATCTTGATGATGTTCAGGCAAATGCTGCAGGATCTTACCATCCGGGTGAAGAGTAGGTGGCAATATGAAGTATTTTTTAGCCTTAGCAGGGTTCTTTCTGTGTGTTTGTTCATCTGCCTACGCGCAGCTGCCAGCGGATTTTGATCAGACGGTCATTCAGAACATGGAAAAGTGGCATGCGCCCGGACTGGGTCTTGCCATTGTCAAGGACGGTGAAACGGTACTTGCGAAGGGATATGGCGTTAAATCGCTTTCCACTATGGATCCGGTCAACGAAAATACTTTGTTCCAGGCAGGTTCAACCACCAAGGCATTTGCCGCCATGTCCATTGCCATATTGATTGATCAAGGAAAAATGAGTTGGGATGATCCGATCATCAAACATATTCCGGAATTTCGTATGAAGGACGAGTATGTTCAGAATAATCTGACCATTCGCGATGCCTTGAGTCACAGCAGTGGCGTGGGTCAGATTAGCAATATTAACATGTTTATTGGCAAAAACATTGATGAAACCTGGGCTCTGATGGCTGAAGTGCCGCAGACCGTAAGCTTTAGAAAACGGTGGGAATATAATAATACCACTTTTGCGCTGCCGGGCCGTGTTATTGAGCGTATAACAGGCGTTAAATTCCATCAGTTTGTAGAGGACAATATTCTTACGCCTTTGGGTATGAATGATACCCACCTAACGGATGATGAAGTGTTTACTGATCCAAATCGCGTATCCGCTTATCAGCATTATGAAGGCGTCGACTATGAAATTGATTATCCGCTGATTGAGTATACTCAGTCGGCGGGCATGCTCAATTCAACACCGGAAGACATGACCAAATGGATGAAGTTTCTTTTGGCCAAAGGGAACTGGAACGGTGAGCAATTGGTCGCGCCTGAGCATATTGAGGAAATGATGAAACCTCAGATGCTGCTTGCGCCAGTTGACATTTACCCCGCCGCAACCAGTTACGACCATAGTTACTATAGCTATGGTCTGGCATGGTTCGTTCATGATTTCAGGGGTTATAAAATGGCCATGCATACCGGGAGCATTGGCGGCGCAGTAGCAATTATCGGACTTATCCCGGAGGAAAATATAGGTGTCTATGTCTTTATTAACAGCGATCATATTGAGTATCGCCACGCACTGATGTATCAGGTTCTCGATCATCTGCTCGGCCATTCTGACACGGATTGGTCCAACATGATATATCCGATTTATCATCCGGACGAAGAACCCGGTGAGGAAGCTGCGGAAATATATCCGGATATTAATCCCGCAGATCTTGTGGGCCGCTATCATCTGCAGGGATCTTACCCGCTTACTATCCTTGAGCAGGAAGGCGCCCTTAGCGCACGGGTCGGAATTCATGCATATAGTGTTGAAAAACAGGATGACAGGTACCGGGTCACCGATCCAGCGACCAGTCATATACCGTGGGAAAATTTTCTGGAAATTGATCGGGATACGTCCGGTATTATTTCGTCGGTGACTTTAAACGGCCTGACATACGAACGCGAGTAGTGCTAACCGATCCGGCCATAAAATGTCATGGCCGCGCTTTCGGATATGGCAATTCCCGGTTCTGAATTATAAGCAAATACCACAAGCATCCGGGTGCGACCGCCAATTGTGGGCGTTACTCTATGGATGGCATCGCGGCCACGGAATAATACAAGCGTTCCTGCTGGCATAGACAGAGTTTCTACCGGTGTTTTGCCGTTAAGCACGCCTTCAACCGAATCAAAATTCATTTCGCCGCTATCTGCATCACGAACATTTTTAACATATTCAAACACGCCACCCGCTTCTGGCTGTTGGATCATAAGGGTCGCTGCAAAGGATGAGTTATCGAAATGCCAGCCCAGTTCCCTGCCCTCATCGGCATAATGAAGGTTTATTGAGGATAGTGTATCAGCGTAGTCATAAAGCCCCTCTTCCCCAAGCACCTTACAGAGAAAACTTCGAAAAACATCACTGTCGTAAATAGTATGGAGCGGGGAGGTGAGCGGAATTTGATCATCGGTGATGCAGCCTTTAGAAGAAATGACTTCCCGATTTCTGACATGATCCATGGAATAGTCTGGATCTGGATCCGTAAGGTATACATTATGGCGCTGCTCACAAAAATAAGCGAGATGTTGGTTTTCCTCACCTTCCTTGCAAATTTGCTCAATCGTTCCAGGGGTGATGAAATCTTTGAGTACAAGAACACCGTCATGATCGATGGTTTCTTTACAGGTGTGTTGGAAGCTTCGCTCGGAGAGCGGGTACTTGTCTAAATTTATGATTTTTTCAAGGTGCATTTATTAATTTACTTTCTCAAGCTCTACGGTCGCCCAGCATTCTATTTCCACTTGAGCATCCAATGCCATAATTAGGTTCCCCACACCACTTCTGACAGGCGGATTTTCACCAAAATAACTCCGATAGGCTTTATCAATTACCGGTCGGTCGGTCGGGTCAGCCATAAAGACAGTGCATT
Organism: Emcibacteraceae bacterium; assembly: GCA_028281625.1. Lineage (GTDB taxonomy): Bacteria > Pseudomonadota > Alphaproteobacteria > Sphingomonadales > Emcibacteraceae > Pseudemcibacter. The sequence continues at coordinate 6,973 of JANQJN010000174.1, forward strand.
TGACGACTTCACCCATTGAGGATCCGTATCTTTCGAGAACGGTCTTGATATTCTTCATGGTTTGATGAGTTTCAGCTTCGACCCCACCGATGGCGAGCTTTCCTGTAGCAGGATCCCTGCCAATCTGGCCGGACAGATAAAGCATGTTGCCTACCCTTACAGCTGCTGAAAAAGGCGCTTCAGGGTTTGGGGTATAATATTCAACGGTGTCTGCTTCCTGTGCCAGGGACATTTGACTGAATATTGCGGCCATAATTATACACAGAGAATAGAAAGTCTTTTGCATGCTTGTTCCTTTTAATCAACAATCGCCTGATAAATAAGAGCGCGGATCTTCGCCTGATCATCAAGGCCGCCTGCGGGGATCAGTTGGGTTAAATAGACAATCACAAGATTTTCCACCGGATCCACCCAGTAGGTTGAATGATAAGCACCGCCCCAGCCATAGTTTCCTTCTGAGCTGGGTTGGCCATACGCACCCACATCTGTCGTTATGAGAAATCCAAGCCCAAAACCAGAACCGGATCCGCCAAAAACGGTAAGGTCGCCAATATGGTTCTGGACCATGAGGTTTATGGTGGTACGACTCAATATACGATTGCCGTCAAGTGTGCCACCGTTTAGTAGCATTTGTAGAAATCGCCCATAGTCCCTGGCGGTGGAAACAAGCCCCGCACCGCCGGAATAGCTTTTCCGTGGCCCGTCCATATAATGACCCTGTCCCACATGGCTACCCCCTTCAAGCATCCCCGGATTATCGGCGAGCGTGATGCTATCTCCTTTTAATGAGTATACAGTGGCGACACGATTACGTTTGTCTTCGGGAACATAAAAATAAGTATCATTCATGGCAAGTGGGGTAAAAATATACTCTCTAAAAAATTCATCCAGAGACTTTCCGGATACCACTTCAACCACTGCGCCAAGGATGTCTGTATTGTAGCCATAAACATATGCTTCACCGGGCTGTGCAGCTTGCGGGAGACTGGCAATACGTCTTACAGTTTCACGAATGGGTTCGTCGCGGTCCGCAAAATACCATCCCTGAATATTGGCGTCGCGCCATGCGGTCATGCCAGCACCAAAGCCATAATCAATTCCTGCTGTATGGGTCAGTAAATCCCTAATGGTAATCGGTTGGTTCGCCGCGACCACGTCAAAGCCACCGATGTTATTTCTCACTGCCACTGTGGTTTTCATGTATTCCGGTAAATATTTACTAACCGGATCACCAATAAGCAGTTTACCTTGTTCCTGCAGCATCATGATTGCGACACTGGTGATTGCTTTGGACTGGGATGCGATACGGAACATATCGCTATTTTCCATCGGGTCGTTCGCTGCTACATCACGGTACCCAAATGCACTATGATAAATTTCTTTGCCGTTTCTCGTTACATAAAGAACTGCACCGGAAAGTTTTTCATTGTCGACATATTCCTGCATGGTGGCATCTATTCGATTTAGCCGCTCATGCGACATTCCTTCAGTTACTTGTGAATTGGCTGTTGTCGTTGTCAGCAGCAATGTGAAAACAACGAAAATGGTGCGAAATTGGGTATTCAAACTGGTTAGGATCATGATGTGCCCCTTATGAATTTTTTGTATTTAAAGTGTGGCTTAAATTTCATCGTTTCGCAAATTATTTGATCACCCCACGACGATTAGTGCCGAGATATACAAAATCGGAAAGGATATGATCCAGCGCATGATAAAGATGGTAATCAGATGCCTAAATTTAAGCGGCAAGGTTGAGCGTAGAATAATCAATCCCACTTCTGACATATAAATAAGTTGGGTAACGGCAAGGCCCGCCAGAATAAACTTCACCATTTCATCTTGTATGTTGGAAGCGACCAATGCGGGCATAAACTGATCAAGAAATCCAATGATCATCCCTGGTGCCGCTGTTTTAGCTTCCGGAAACTGAAGTAATTCCAGCACCACATAAATAGGATAACTCAGGATGTCGAATACAGCTGTGTGGGTCAGCAGCACGATTGTCGTCGTTCCAACCGCCATTGATGGCCCCAATACGCCGAAAACCACGCTGACCGCACCGTGCCAGCCATTTAGAATGAATTTCACGGGTCCGGGGGCAGATTTCGCCCGTGCCATAGCGCGCTGAAAGCCATTAATAATCGGATTAGAATGATGCACGGTTTCTTCTGCGACTTTACGCCCGACAGGCGGGAAGTAGGTATTTTCGATGTTTGAAAGTGGCGGGATACGCACCGTAACAATCGCGCAAACCACACAGGCAATGACAACGGATATATACCAGTCGATGAATAGATGCTCTATCCCGGATACAGTTGCGATCAAAAGGCTAAAGGAGATGGAAACCACCGAGAAGTTGACCGCGATACTAGCTGCCTCCCTTGCGGTATATTGGCCTTTTTCATACTGGCTTATTGTGATCAGCAGCCCGACGTTTGATGACGTTAGGAAAGAGGCCGTTGCGTCTATTGCCGAACGTCCGGGCAGGGTAAACAGAAATCCAAAAGCTTTGCTTACCAAGGTACCGATAAATTCCATAAATCCAAATTCAGTGAGAAAAGGCATCAAAAAGCAGGCAACAACAATGATGAAGAATATTGTGGCACCAATGTCTGTAAATACGGTCAGACCGGTTGCTTCGCTCCAGATAAATTCTGGACCCACTTGGAAGTAAACCATAAGTCCAAACGCCGCTCCAATAAGGCGAAGTGCAAGCCAAAGCGGGGTTGTTTGGCAGATAAGATGAAGTGTTTGGTTGCGCTCCCGCCAGTTTGGTTTAAAGAGGCTGTGATAAGCTCCTCCCAGCGCCGCTATGATCACAACAGCAACAATTATTTCCAGAATATAGGCTTCAAACGGTGCGCGGACCAGATTGGTGATCACCGCAAGCAAAATTGTGTCGCTTCCCTGATAGGTTACGGGAAACAGGAACAAAACTACCCCCACCAATGACGGCAGAAGAAATTTTAAAAATAATTTTACATCCAACAACATTTCCCCTTTTAGGGGACGTTAGCACAAAAAAAGGAGCCAATGATAGGCTCCTTTTCGGGAAAATTCAGAGGGTAAAAAACTTAGTTAAGAACCATAACGTCACAATTTAGTTCGCGAATGATATGTTCGCTTTTGTTGCCGCGCATGGCTGCCATGACGCCGCGTCGGGCGAGTGTTCCAATCACAACTATATCAGCGTCCACGTCTTTTGCTGTATCAGCGATAATCGATTTGGGATCACCTTGCTTGACATGGATATTTTCCTGTTTTGTGCCTGTTGTTTGAATAAGCTTGGCACGATCCGGATAATCCATACCATCACCATATCCATTGACAATATGTTTCTCGGCACCGTATTTCGAAGCAAGCAGATCACTATAGTTATTAATTTTTTCATTAAGCGCTGAATAACGGGGATCGTCTGTCTGCATGTTTACAGCCGCAAGGATATTTTTACGTTCAAGCGAACTTTCCGAATGAACGATCATCACTGGGCATTTGGAGGCTCTCAGGAGCGCCCATTTGGATGCTGTAAGATTGGTTCTTTTGGATTTTGTTGAACTGTCGGTAATGAAAATGAGATCCGCATTGTATTTTTCAACAGTCGCGTTCATCGAGCGATGCCAGACATCGGTCCATACGACTTCGGATGTATAATCAATACCTGCGTCGACCATTGGTTTTACGAGCGTTTCAAACCATTCGCCATCGCAGGAGAACTCAAATGTATCATGAAGGTCATGAAGCTTTTCTGTTTCCAGTGAAATGAAGAGATGGATGTTAATCCCACCGTCCAAAACGTCGTTCATCACAAGAGCGCGTTCAAGCGCCACTTGTTGGTCGTCAAGAGGGTCAATCGCCACTATGACATTCTTAAGGTTAGGTGTTTTTTCAGACATAATTTAGTCCTTTCATGTGCATTGGTTAAGTGTTGATTTCAAAATACACAGTGGGAGGGAAATAAATTTGACCTAGGTTAATTTTTGACCGATTTCAACGGCATCAAGACCCTTTATGATCGTCGTCTGTTGGCGGCCGCGTTTGTGGTTCACTGTCTGGATATTCGTCAAATTCGATCACATTCATATCCGGATCGCGAATGAAGAAAGCCTTAAGATCCTTAAACTCAAATTCGCCGGTAATTTTGTAACCGTGGTTTACTATAAATTCTCTGGCGTCTTGTAGATTTTCAACTTTAAGGGCCATGTGGGTATATCCGGTGTGCTTTCTATCCACATCCATCAGAATATTTTCTGGGGCAGGGTCGGTACTTGGGCCCAGCAGGTTAAGTACAATTCCACTGTCACTTCGCATAATCACCGGGTGGCCTTTTTCAAAGCCAATGTCATCAATCAGCTTGAACCCCAGGGACTGATAAAAGGGGATGGATATAGATTTATCTTTAATGCGAATGCCAATGTGGTCGATTTTTTCAATGTTGAGCATTTTGTCCTCCTAGAGCATTTTCCCAAGCACATCATTTTCCGGCTTATCAAGAAAACGGTGCTTCAGCGCGCCAGCCGCATGGGCGATAATGATGGCGATCATGGCATAACCAACCCATTTATGGATCGACATATAAAATTGTGTTGTCTCATAATTCTTTTCAATGGGGGCAATGGGTAGATCAATGCCGAAGAACCATATGTTATGAACAGACGGGATTCCTGGAAAGTCGGGAACCGCTGAACTGGCGATGTAACCGCTGATCGGCATGGCGAGCATAGCCGAATACAGAAGTATTTGCGCCCCCAGTGCTGCCCGTCGTTCGTACCACGGGATGGTCGCCGGAATATCAGGCACGCTTGAACGAAACCGAACAACAAGTCTCATGATTACCAGCATAAAGGCGAGCACGCCAAATGCGCGATGCCAGTCGTATAGGTTAAACTTGTTGGGATCATCCAGTGGCACGCCATTTACATAGATGCCAAAGGCCAGCATACTAACTATAAGCACTGCCATCGCCCAATGAATGGCGCGCATGGAGGCGGAAAATTTACCTGAGTTAGACATTTTAATATCCTTTCAAATTTTTTGTTGCCCAACTATAGTTAATTCTCATATGATTGATAATAATTGATATATGAAAAGATTATTTCCATATGATGAATAATAAAAATATGTTTGATGGTATCGTCGCGTTCGTAAATGTTGTTGAAAAACAGAGCTTTACCCAGGCGGCTGCGCAAATGGGTCATTCGCCGTCCCACATAAGTAAGGAAGTAAGTGAATTGGAGCACCGTTTGAACGTCCGGCTTCTTAATCGCACAACCCGCCAGATCAGCCTTACGGATAGGGGTAAAATTTACTATGAGCGCTGCCGACAGATCATGGATGATACGGAAAGTGCACAAAATATAATCAGTGAACTTCAAGATACACCTAGAGGTGTGCTTCGCATCACCGCGCCGGTTAGTTTTGGCAATACGCATCTATGTGATGCGCTACCACAATTTTTAAGGCTCTATCCGGAAATTAATCTGGAGGTGGAGTATAACGAACGGGTAGTGGATTTGGTGGCGGAGGGGATCGATGTGGCGATCCGTGTGGGCAAATTAAAAGATTCCGGATTGATCGCAAAGAAGCTACTCACCACTAAGGGCGTCGTTGTTGCGTCCCCTTACTATCTGAAGAGAAAAGGTACCCCATATTCACCCGAACAACTCAAAGAACATGATTGTATCAGCTTTTCACTTTCAAGAAATCCCGCACATTGGCATTTTGAAAACGAGAGTGTGGAAATTAATCCCAAGGTTCTTTGTGACAGTGCGGAGCTTGAACGGGCCATGGCTCTTGCCGGTGTTGGCATCACACGATTGCCGCGCTTTGTGTGTGAAGAGGATTTGACGCAAGGTAAACTGAAACAAATTTTATCTGGATACGAACGCATGGATATCGGTATTTATGCTGTTTATCCGCATCGTAAATTTCTATCGGCAAAAGTGCGGGTCTTCATCGATTATCTGCAAGAACATTTCAGGAGTTTTCAGTAAAAGCAAGTTTTAGAGCAAACCCTACAAAGATAGCACCCGCAGCGCGGTTGAGATATGTCTGAGCTTTATCTGAATTACGAAGGAATTCACCCAATGTGCCCGCCAAATAAGCAATCGCTATGAAGACGATCAAAAAGGCTGCAATAAAAGATGCAGCCAGCTCAACTGTTTGCCGTGCAACATGGCCCGTCGTCGGGTCAATAAATTGGGGAAAAAAAGCGAGGAAAAAGACTGCAATCTTAGGATTACTGATGTTCATTATGATGCCACGGCGGTAAAGGCGTAGATTTCCGCGCTGTTTACCGTCACCACTTGAAATTTTAGTGCCCTTGGCGCGAAACGCCCCCCAAGCAAGGTACAGCAGATAACAAACGCCGAAAATTTTCAGGATGGTAAAGGCGAGAGCGGAGGATGTAATGATCACGGTCACCCCAAAAATAACCGCAGCGGTATGGCAGATAATGCCGGTGAGCAGCCCCATGGTCAGGCTGATCCCAGCCACTGGCCCTTCAAGCGCCGACTGGGTCAACAAAAAAATATTATCGGGCCCTGGCACCAGAGCCAAGATGAAAGACGCCGTAAAAATCGCCATCAGTACTTCAGGTGAAACCATTTCTTCCTCCGTTAGGAGAAGGATAACCGATTGGAGGGCGAATTCAACTTTTGTCTTTCTTGCAGTTTAAAGAACACTATGTCATGGTCATTGAGCGAGAAAAAGGAGCCACGCCGTGAAGCACATTTTAAAAGCAATAAGCCTGATTTTTTTAGTCTGCGGAATTACCTCGGTATCCGCACAGGAACTTGATATCGAAATAAAAGGACCTGGCCTTCATAAAATGATGGCCACTCACCCGGATGGAACCGTGCAAAGCTATATCATCAATGTGCCGGAAGGCTATGACGGCGGTGAGGCAGTGCCGTTGATCCTTGGGCTTCACTACGGCTTCAGGCGCACGGAGGGCTCAACGGTGCCAGAACCATACTGGGTAGAAGGCTTTTTTACCAAAATTTATCAGCAGGCCTTTAAGCCGCTCAATGCAATATTCCTGGCGGCAGATTCTGTAAACGGGGACTGGACCACCCCCGAAAATGAGGAAGCAGTCACCCGCCTTATGGATAGTGTGATCGCGGCCTATAATATTGATGACAGCAAAACAATTGTCACCGGATACAGTATGGGGGCGTTTGGCACCTGGCACTGGGCCGCCAAGTTTCAGGACCGCTTTGCAGGCGCCATAACCATCGCTGGTGCCCCGTCGACACTCGCCAGAAACCCAGAAGAACGTGTGATGATCGAAGCGGACTGGAACATCCCGCTTTATGTGATGCATTCAAGGATGGACGAGCTGATCGATATTGGCCCCACCAAGGCTTACGCGGAAAAGCTGAAGGCCGATGGCAAAGATGTGACCTTCCATGAACTTACAGTGATTACTCATCATCAGGAAAATCTGCTTCCGGAACCCATGGGAAAAACTGTGCCGTGGATAAAACGGGTTTGGGCCAGTGCAGAATAAAGGCCAAGGCTAGCATATGACCTGGGCACTATTACTATTGATTACTTTTATTGGCTCGGTTGTGCAGTCAGCAACTGGCTTTGCCTTTGCCATGATTGTGGTGCCCGCCTATGTGCTCTTACTTAATTCCGCCGATGGTGTTCAAATCGCCATTATTCTTTCGGTGGTGATGTCACTGGCGCATCTGCCGAAATTAAAGTCTTCGATACCCCTTCATATCCTCAAGTGGATTGCCCTTGGTTGTCTTATTGGTTTTCCAGCAGGAATTTATATTTACAGCATTATTGATCTTGCGATGCTCAAACTGATGGTGGCGATATTCCTGATTGTCATCAGCGCGGAAAACGGTTGGCGCCTTTGGCGTGGTAAAGCCGGTACAGAAAAACATAACAAAGGGCTTCTTGCGTCGGTAGGAGTAGTTTCAGGAACGCTGGGCACCAGCCTTGCCATGCCCGGTCCATTGGTTATGGCATATCTGTCTCGCACAAACTTAAGCAAAGATGAAATTCGCGCGACGATGATCTCCTATTTTGTGTTTGCCTATATCACTATTCTCATCATTCAAATGGTGGTTATTGGCGTTGCCAAAGAAACCTGGGTGAACAGTGCTTATATGGTTCCGGCAGCTCTTCTTGGCGTATTTGCCGGGCATCAAATATCAAAAAAGATCAATGAAAAATTGTTCAAGGCGCTCGTGCTTCTTATACTTGTGGTAGCGGGTGCCGTGATTTTATTTAATCTTTAAAGGAAGGTGATATGTGATGCTGACCGACAAATTCCCTCGAGCAATACTTGCACACACACCGACGCCGATTGAGCATCTAAAAAACCTGAGCCGGGAACTCGGTGGTCCGGAAATATGGGTAAAGCGTGACGACAACACTGGGCTTGCCTTTGGCGGTAACAAAGCCCGGCAGCTTGAATATTACATGGGCGAGGCCGTTGAACAGGGCGCGGATACGATCCTGATTACCAGTGCAGTGCAGTCAAATTATCTTCGTTCTGCCGTGGCGGCAGCGCGCAAATATGCCATGGATGTGGAAGTGCAGCTTGAAGAAAGGGTACCAGACAGACCGGAGGAATATTACCGCTCTGGAAATCCATATCTCATGCGGCTGATGGGCGCAAAACTGCACAGCTATCCGGTCGGGGAGGACGAAGAAGGTGCCGACAATGCCATGTTCGAACGGGCGGAGGAGTTGAAAAAAGAAGGCAAGAATGCTTACGTGGTGCCTCTCGCCGGCACACATACGCCGCTTGGTGCTTTTGGCTATGTGGACTGCGCGGAAGAACTTCTCGGGCAAATCAAAGAGCAAACGATCGATATTGATTTGGTTGTGACCGCATCGGGAAGTGGGACCACCCACACTGGACTTGTAGCCGGCCTTCGAGCGTTGGGCAGCCAGGTTCCGGTTTACGGCATATGCGTACGGCGCGACAAAAATGCTCAGTTTGATCGGGTCTTTGATAAATCCAAACTAGTGGCCGAGATGATCGGCTGGGACGGTGAAATTGTAGCAGATGATATCAAACTAACTGACGCAACTTTGGCCCCCGGATATGGCCAGTTGAACCCAGCTGTTAAGGAAGCGATTAATCTTGCAGCCAAGTCAGAAGGCTTACTTGTTGATCCGGTTTATACCGGTAAAGCGCTGGCCGGGCTTATTCAATTGATCCGAACAGGTGAAGTTGCAGATAAAAAGAGAATCCTGTTTATTCACACAGGCGGTACGCCAGCGTTGTTTGGATATCCTGAATTAGTTGAATAATATCAAATGGCTAGATCAAAAAATACAATTGGTATTTTAATATCTGAAGAATTACGCTATTTAGGGTTTATAGCCTGATAATTCGGGCTGGCTGGAGCCAGAGGGCTTCATCCGAACGGGGCGGGGAAAATTTAAACCAATTATAGTAAGGTTTTATATTAAGAATGTGTCCAGCTAATGTGGAAGAAGGACACCAACGGGGTTTTATAATCCC
>JANQJN010000002.1 GCA_028281625.1 Emcibacteraceae bacterium
ATTACGGTTTCAAAAGATGGTGTGGAGGTGTGTGCCACATCAATAATGGGGCTTATGATGCTTGCCGCTGCCATTGGCGAGCAAATTTCCATTAAGGCAGAAGGTGTTGAAAGAGAAGCAGCATTAATCGCTTTGGAAAATCTTGTTGATGATAAGTTTGGCGAAGAAATCTGATCAATTCGGCTGATTTTGTTAATCAATTTTCAATATATATAGATATATAAAGATTTCTTTATGCTTGCCATTTTTCGAATTGGCGCGTATAGATGCAGTTAATTACCGATTTAACCAAAATGAATGATAAGGAAACGACGTCCCATGACTGAATTTACTGACTACAAAGTTGCAGATATTTCCCAAGCCGGATGGGGGCGCCGAGAAATAAATATCGCTGAAACCGAAATGCCTGGTCTAATGGCCCTACGTGATGAATTCGGTGAGAGTAAGCCGCTTAATGGTGCGCGCATCGCCGGTTGTCTTCATATGACAATTCAGACTGCGGTGCTAATGGAAACGCTTGTTGCACTGGGTGCGGAAGTACGTTGGTCATCTTGTAACATCTTTTCAACCCAGGATCATGCAGCCGCTGCTATGGCGGAAGCCAAAATTCCTGTATTTGCTTGGAAAGGTCTTACAGAAGAAGAGTTTAACTGGTGTATTCGAGAAACCATCGTTGGCCCTGATGGTTGGCGTCCAAATGTTATTCTAGATGATGGCGGTGACTTAACAGCAATGGTTTATGAGGATTTTCCGGAACTGCTTGATGATATTCGCGGGATTTCTGAAGAAACAACCACCGGCGTGCTGCGTCTTTATCAAATGGAAAAGGAAGGTCGTCTGACTGTTCCAGCCATCAATGTGAACGATAGCGTGACCAAATCCAAGTTTGACAATCTTTATGGCTGTCGCGAAAGCCTGGTGGACGGCGTTAAGCGGGCGACGGATGTGATGCTTGCTGGTAAAGTTTGTGTCGTTGCGGGATACGGTGATGTGGGTAAGGGGTCTGCCGCGTCTCTACGTAGCCAAGGTGCGCGTGTAATGGTTACTGAAATTGATCCGATTTGTGCCCTTCAGGCGGCCATGGAAGGCTATGAAGTTGTCACCATGGATGATGCGGCATCAATTGGGGACCTGTTTGTAACCTGTACTGGAAATTATGATGTTATTACCCTTGAACACATGCGGGAAATGAAGGACCGTGCTATTGTTTGTAACATTGGACATTTTGATTCTGAAATTCAAATCGCAGCTCTTGAAAATTACAAGTGGGAAGAAGTTAAGCCGCAAGTTGACGAAGTTGTTTTTCCTGACGGTAAAAGACTAATTGTTCTTGCAAAAGGTCGATTGGTCAATCTTGGTTGTGCAACAGGTCATCCGAGCTTTGTCATGAGTGCATCATTTACAAACCAGGTGCTTGCGCAAATGGAACTTTTCAATAATCATGAAAGTTATGAAAATAAAGTTTATGTACTGCCAAAGCATCTTGATGAAAAGGTGGCATCACTACATCTGGACAAACTTGGCGTAAAGCTTACGAAACTGAACGAAGGTCAGGCAGAATATATCGGCGTTAAAACCGAAGGACCATTTAAGCCGGAACATTATCGCTACTAATAATAGCTAAAAATAAATTAGAGAGCCCGTTCATGGTTAACGAATTATGAACGGGCTTTTCTTTTGTATAGAAACTGGTTATTTTAAAAGACGTTAGGTACCAAAGAGAATCCTAAAAAGGGTGGAGAAAAATTCGCTTGCCAACCAATTTTAAAAGCGCAGGACTGACGTGTTTCGCTTATGTTGCGTCAAACGCACACGCGTCAGCGCAGTTATTTGGCGGTGTTGATTTTGGTTCCGAGCAAAATAATCAGTTTATGGTGGCGCTTGTTCTTTTCTTTATTGTTACCATTTCAATCATAATATGGCTTATTTTTCAGAGGTTTAAATTAGTAAGTTCGTTGCATTCAGCGGGCGTAAGCGAACAATATCTGAAAGAGATGATCTCCAAGCGACAGGATAGTTTTTACCTTTGGAATGACAATAATGATTTGATTTTGAATTCGGTGATAGATATCAGGTTTGAAGATGAAACCATCCCCGAAAATCTTGACGATTTGAAATCGAGATTTTCCACTGTAGATCTTGCGAAGTTTGACGCTAATCTGAATAACCTACTTTCCAATGGTACTGAATTTTCTCAAACTATGGACCTTAACCAATTTAACATGCATCTACTAATCACTGGTAACCGAATAGAGGTGGAGGGAAGTGACAATTATTGTTCTGTGGTTTGGATTAAAGATAATACTATCGCTGAAAAAATCCAGCGCTATCAAACACTGGAATCCCAAGAAACGAGTGAACGAGCGAAGCTTCTTGAAAATGCGCTCAATAAAGCAACTTTCCCCATTTGGATAAGGGGGGATGATCTGGATCTTCACTGGGTTAATCAAGCTTACGTGAATGCTGTTGACGGCGGAACGTATAAAAAAGTTATCGAGAATAATCTGGAACTTGCCATCAATACACTGGGTGTCAATATCCGCAACATGGCCGAAAATGTCAGCCTGACAGGTGAAGCAAGCTCGGAAAGTCATTTCGTGGTGATTAACGGTGAACGCCGCTCAATGGATTTTCATCACATGCCCTACGCGATTGATGACCAGAACGAGGCGGTACTTGGATATGCGCAAGACATTACGGAACTTGAAGAAGCGCGTGGTAGCCTTGCGGATCATACGGAATCATACGCGGAAACGCTTGACCAATTTTCATCTGCTGTGGCGATTTTCGATTCCGGTATGAGGCTCGAATATTATAATAAGTCATACGTGCGGCTTTGGGGCCTTCCAGAAAGCCTACTGTTTAGTCACCCACATTACGGTGAAATTCTTGAAGCGCTACGAGAAGCGCGCAAACTACCCGAACAAGCTAACTTTCCAGAATGGAAGAAAAAACAACTGGAAATTTATAAGGAAGTGTTTGATCCTGTGGAAAGCATGATGCATTTGCCGGATGGCAAGACACTTCGCGTTGTAATGCAGCAGCATCCACTTGGCGGAATGCTGGTGTTCTATGAAGATGTGACAGACTATTTCGCACTTGAAAGCTCCTACAATACATTGATCGCGGTACAGCGTGAAACGCTTGATAACTTGCACGAGGGGATCACGGTGTTTGGTGTTGATGGCCGCTTGAAACTATCCAATGATGGATTTGTCAATATTTGGGAAATTTCCTCGGAATTTTTAAAAACTAATCCGCATGCAATTGATGTGCTTGATAAATGCTCTGCTCTTTTTGAGGATGAAGGAGCAATCGAAGGCTTTAAGCAGCTTATTGTTGGCGGGGAAGTTAAGAAGGAAGCGGCCTCAGGCCAGTTTAAGCTAAAAAATGAGAAGGTGATTAATTACTCGGTTGTACCGCTACCTGATGGTGCCGTGCTCGTGATCTTTATTGATGTAACTGACAGTTATAGGGTGGAGTATTCACTTAGAAAACACAATGAAGCTCTCGAAGAAGCTCAGAATATTAAGTCGGACTTCCTAGCTCATATGTCATACGAACTTCGAAATCCGCTGAACAGTGTTCTTGGATTTGCAGAACTACTCGAAAAAGAATATCAGGGTCCGCTCAACGATGAACAACACCAATATATGAGAAATATATTGAGCGCCTCAGACTACTTACTTGATCTGATTAATGATATTCTTGACTTGTCTGTGATTGAGGCAGGTGGGCTATCTATTGAAGCATCAGATTTCAGCCTTCAGGAAACCATTGATGGCATCGTTAATAAACTTGAGGAACGGATCAAACAAAAAGAAATTAGCTTGGAGGTGCGGTTTGACCCTAGCCTAGATATGGTGCACGGAGACCAACGGCGAATTCAACATTCAATTTCAAATCTTCTTTCAAACGCCGTTAAGTTCACAATGGACTCCGGACATATATCCGTCAAAACCTGGCAGGATGATGAATGTTATTTCGTCAGCGTTAAGGACGATGGTATTGGTATCGAAGAAAAAGAATTCGAAGAGATATTTGATAAGTTTTATACAGGTTCAAACGTACCAAAAGGAAAGGGCACCGGATTGGGGCTCTCACTTGTAAAAATATTCATCGAAAAACACGGTGGGGATATTGTGGTCGATAGTACTTTGGGTGTTGGAACGGAAATGACATGTAGACTGCCTAAAAAACTCCCCATTTCTGATGAAATATCACATCAGGACAATGTTGTCCGAGATGCTTTTGGTGAATGAACGCGAATCTCCACATGATCATAAAAGAATTGTACCTTAAAGATTTGTCGGCGTGCCGCACATTGGCTAAGAAATTGGCAATGCTGCTTAAGACTGGTGATATCATTACACTTGACGGAAATTTGGGAACAGGGAAAACAGAATTTTGCCGGGCAATTATTCATGCATTGGGATATAACGAAGATGTGCCGAGCCCTACATTTAATCTGGTGCAGGTATATGAGCCTGAACTGGATGATATGGAAACCCCAGCGGTCTGGCATATTGATCTTTATAGATTGGAAAATGAAGAGGACGTTTTTGAACTTGGTATTGAGGATGCGTTTGATACAGCGGTAACATTAATCGAGTGGCCGGAAAAAATGGGGCGTTTTCTTCCACAAGAACATCTTAAAATTAATTTGAAAATGGCTGCGACGGAGGAAGCAAGAAGTATAACTTTTGCCGGTGGGGCTTACTGGCAGAAAAAGTTGGGAGCGCTCGAAGTATAAAATGTCGCGAGATAAGCAAATTATTGAGTTTTTAAATAAAGTTGGTTGGCACGGTGCAGAAGTTAAACCGCTAGCAGGGGATGCCTCATTTCGTCGCTATGACCGGATTTCTTTGAACGAAAAAAAAGCGGTCCTAATGGATGCCCCCCCTGAGTTTGAAGACACAAGACCATTTGTGGCAGTCGCGAAGCATTTGAAGAAAAATAACTTATGTGCACCTGAAATTCTGGCTTCAGATTTTGAAAATGGTTTTCTATTGCTTGAAGATCTAGGGGATAATTTATTTAAGACCATTCTGGAAAGCGAGCCAAAGCGCGAGCTAGAGTTATATGACTGCGCCGTAAACGAGTTGGTCAAGATTAATGCGCTACCAGTCCACAAGAGTTTAACCTATCAAGGGAGGCATCATAGTCTTGTGCCATATGGCGAGGCACTACTACTAGACGA
>JANQJN010000035.1 GCA_028281625.1 Emcibacteraceae bacterium
TTCGCTATAACTCTGAAATTACTGAAATTAAACAATCGGACAGCGAAGTCATGGTCACCTTTAAGGACACCAGAACCGGGGCAGAGGAAACCGTAACCGCCGATTACGCTATCAGTTGTCTCATTTTCCCTACCCTTAATAAAATTAAAACAGATTTCCGCGATGACGTAATTGAGGGATTGCGCGCACCCGCTTCCTCTCCAATTGTTAAGAATGGCCTTCAGTTTTCTGAGCGTTTCTGGGAAACAAAGGAAGACATTTACGGTGGTATCAGCCCCAATGACTTTGATGAGAGCGGCGTACTCAGTTATCCGTCAGACGAACTTTTCAGCAATAAAACGGGTGTGATACTTACTTCTTACGCACGTCGCGGCGGCGCAATTAAGCTTGGTAATAAATCGATAGCAGATAGACTGGAAACCAGTCTGGAGATCGGCGAGCAAATCCATCCCGGAAATTTCCGTAAATATTATAATGGCAAAGGTGTCTCTATGGCCTGGCATAAGCAAAAATATGCTCTCGCCGCATGGGTGACCTGGTCGCGGCGCAACATAACCCTTAAAATGCCGCCTTTGATGAAAGGTGAAAAACGTGTACTCTTCAGTGGTAATGGTATGGCACCCTTCCATCAGGGCTGGATGTTTGCCGCCATCGAAGCTGCCTGGCATTCAATTGGAGACTTGGACAAGAGGGTCGCAAAATCATAGGAGACTGACATGACACCGACATATGGCAAAGGATTAATGCTTCAGCTTATCGCGTGGTTTATAATGATCAACGCGTTTGCCTATACGGCCCATCCGGTTTCCCGGTTCCTTGAAACATCTAGTCTGTCTTCCTGGACCTTGCTGCTGCCATTCCTCATTTTCTTTATTGGTGTCTATATGATTAAACTTGGTGGTGACATCAAGACAAAAGACACTTCTGCAGCCGCCCGCGACGATGAATAAGAAAAAACTCGCATATGGGATTTTTTGTTATGTCTCGGCGCTAATCTTTTTTGTCATTGGTGGTGGCATGACAGCATATTTGGTGGATATTTTCTTTAACAGTGATGACGGTATATTGGTCGCAACCATATTACTGCCCTTTAGCATCATTTTTATCATAATGGGGGTCGCAGTGTTTAAAATGGCGGGACGAATACTCAATGCCTCTGAGCAAGTTGATGAGGCCGAGGAAATAGAGAACTAATGGCGACGATAATAACCCATCCCATCGTCCCCATAGCTGCTGCATACCTTATTGGTCGCGAAAAAGTATCTCCGAAGCTAATGTTTGTGGCTTGCGTAGCGTCCATTGTCCCGGATGCAGATGTGATCGCCTTTCGATTTGATATTCCATATGGGGATCAATATGGCCACAGGGGCTTTACTCATTCCATTTCTTTTGCAGTGCTTATGGGTGTGATTGCTACTTTTTTCAGCAGCTATTTCAATACGTCTAAGGTCATATGCTACGCGATGGTGTTTATCGGCTGCGTCTCACATGGGGTATTAGACGCCTTCACTAATGGTGGGTACGGAATTGCATTTTTCTGGCCCATCACTGTGGAACGGTATTTCTTTCCCTGGCAGCCTATTGAAGTTTCCCCTATTGGAGTAGCACGTTTTTTGTCTCCGCGCGGGCTTGAAGTGTTAATCAGCGAACTATGGACCGTTTGGCTTCCTGCACTGGCAGTTATCTTCTGGATGAAAAGAAAGTCTTCAAAAGCGTGAGATCATATAGTATAAGGCCAATTCCAATGTGATGAAGGCAAAACTGGTATGACCAAAAACAAAATAGAAAAAGCAATCTTTAACTACAAGATCGTCCGCATGATCATGATGGGCTTTGGCGCTTTTCTGGTTGCTGTTGGCCCGTTTTACGCATTTTTTATTTTCCAGCAGGTCGGTTTTGACGGCCTTGGTGAAGTGCTTTGGACATTCATCGGAGCAGTGCTTGCTTTTCCCGCTGGCTTGTTCATTTGCATCGTTGGCCGACGGATCAGGGAACCCATCCTTAAGGATGAAGAATAGCCGGGATTTGCACTTTTCCACAAAAATCAATAATTTGCTAACTTTCCTCGTGTATAATTCGCTTAATCGTTGAAAATAAACACTTTTTCGCGTGCAGTTAGTAATGGGATTGGTAGGAATTGTGCAAATGCGGATCAATAAATCTAAAAATATTGCTAAATTTGTCTTTTATCTAGGTGTCGCAATAGCGTCACTGTTTGGCAGCGGAAGCCTGACATACATGATAATAACTCCCGAATATACGGCATATGAACTCGCCGCTGTTTTCTTCGGTATTATTCCCACAATGGCAGGCCTAATCATCGCCTATATGGGCAGCTATATGGCTCGCAAAAACAAACGCATTCGCGGTCGTCGACGCCACTAAATGTAATCCATCACACATAAAATTTGACCTTTTGTTAAGTTTTTATAAACTATTATTCATGCTTGTTGTTTTATAGTATGATGCGTAAAAAAGGTGCGCAAAATGGTGAAGAAAAAAGACGTAACCGCAGATGAAGTCATTCACTTCTGGTTCGAGGAAATCGAACCTAAACAGTGGTGGGTTAAAGACAAGAAATTTGATAAGGAAATCAAAACCCGATTTCATGATATCTATAAAAAAGCATCTGTAGGAGAACTGGTAAACTGGCGTTACAATGCTCTCTCCTCCCTTGCAGAAATCATCATATTAGACCAGTTTCCTCGTAATATGTTCCGCGATAAGAAGCAGGCCTTTGCAACAGATCCTCTTGCTGTCTGTCTTGCCCAAGTTGCAATTGATAAAGGATATGATCAGGAACTGGATACAGATAAGCGTGCTTTTCTATATATGCCGCTAATGCATAGCGAAAGCAAAGAAATTCATAAGGCGGCGGAGCTTCTCTTTTCCGCGCCTGGCATGGAAACAAATTATGAATTTGAACTTAAACACAAAGCCATCATTGATCGCTTTGGTCGTTATCCCCACCGAAACAAAATTTTAGGTAGACGTTCCAGAAAAGCTGAAATAGAATTTCTCAAAGAACCGAACAGTTCGTTTTAGGGGGGATGAGGACTATATGAAGCATTTCAAAAATAATCCGACTTACGCCAACACGGATAACGTTATTTCGCCCAGTATGTTTGATCAGGCATATGACCGTATTAGTACATGGAATGGATACACCCCTTCTCCCCTTGTGCGATTATCTGGACTTGCACGCGAACTTGGCGTTGGCGAGATTTACTATAAAGATGAAAGTGAGCGCTTCGGATTAAAAAGCTTTAAGGCTCTCGGCGGGGCATATGCCGTTATCCACGTGCTCGCGGAGCACCTCCGGGTAAAAATAGAAGATACAACTATTACCGGTGCCGATGTATGGTCTGGTAAATACGCTGCACATTTGAATGGTTTTACGGTTGCTACAGCAACAGACGGTAATCATGGCAGGTCTGTCGCCTGGGGCGCACAGCAATGTGGCATTAATTGCAAAATTTACATGCATAAAGGGGTAAGCGAGAGCCGCGCTATCGCAGTAGAATTGTTGGGCGCTGAAGTCACCTGGGTTGATGGCAATTATGACGATAGCTTAATAAAAGTGAAGCGCGACGCCATCGAAAACGAATGGCACATCATTTCGGATACTTCGTACGAGGGATATACCTACGTACCCAAATATGTCATGGCTGGGTATACCGTTATGACCAAGGAGATCATGGATCAACTGGAAGATGACCAAATCCCCACTCATATTATCATTCAGGGTGGTGTTGGTGGGTTAGCCGGGGCTATTTGCGCCCATGCGGCGGCGATTTGGGGTGACCGACGGCCAAAATTCATTGTCGTTGAGCCGGAAACAGCAGACTGCCTGTTTCAAAGCGCCAAAGTGGGCCGCCCAAAAATGGTACATATTGATACTGAAACGTTGATGGGGGGACTCTCTTGCGGAGAAGTGTCTTTGCTTGGCTGGAACATTTTAAAAGACAACGCCGATGATTTTGTCAGTATTTCGGATGACAACGTAAAAACTGCCATGCGGATTATGGCACTTGGTCTAGGTGGCGATGCTGGCGTTGAAGCGGGAGAAAGTGCAGTTGCTGGCGTTGCCATGATGATGGAACTTAAAGATCGTGGTGCTGTAAAAGCAGACCTTGGACTGGATGAGAATTCGCGTGTGCTATTGTTTGGCACTGAAGGCGCAACTGATCAGAAGCTTTATGATGAAATAATTTCTGGAAGCTAGGGCATAAAATTACAGTTAAATTTGTAGAGGCATCAACTGATGGATCAAAATGAATTAAGCCACATTACTCAGGAAAATATCGAAGCATGGGACGAAGTGGCCCCTAAGCATGCTAAAAGCAATCAGGAAAAACTTGTTAGGGATTTTGCTGACCCTACTTACAGTTTTCTTGATGATACCGAGCTGGCAATACTAAAGGAAATAGACGTAACGGGAAAAGATGTCGCACAAATTTGCTGCAACAATGGGCGTGAACTCATATCGGTTAAAAGATTAGGTGCTGGCAGGTGCGTCGGCTTTGATGGCTCTCAAGCCTTCATTGAACAGGCCGAAGAACTGGCCCAGGCTGCCGGTGCTGATGTGGAATTTGTGTGTACCGATATCTATGATATGAACCGCGAATATGATGAGGCATTTGATCTTCTGACAATCACCATTGGCGTTCTCGGCTGGATGCCAGATCTTGATGAATTTTTCAAGGTTCTCGCCAGGATGATCAAACCGGGCGGCACCCTATTCATTTATGAACAACACCCGATTTTGAATATGATTGAACCTGGTGATGGGGATGCGCCCGTAGTATGGGATGTTTCCTATTTCAGCAAGGATCCCTTCGTTGAAAGCGACGGCCTGGATTATTATGAAGGTGAGACTTACGAATCTAAAACCATCACGTCCTTCCCGCAAACGATGGCAGAAATTTTAAATGCTGGCCTAAATCAAGATCTCACTATTGAACATTTTGAGGAATATCCCCATCATATCTCAAACACTTGGTGGAATGTTGAGTATAGTAAGATTGGCCTCCCCATGTGCTTCACCCTTATATTCCGGAAATAATATTATCTAGAGCAAATAGTCACGGTAAATTTCGAAAAAAATTGCCTTGCCGCGTGCAATAAGCTCGTCTGGAAAATCATAATCGGAATTATGGATTTGAGGCCTGTCTTCTCCTGCGCCAAAAGCGAACATTGCCCCTTTCGCTGATGCACTTATGGCGCCGAAATCCTCTGCCCATCGAAACGGTTCATCCAGCCATTTAATTTCATGTCCCGTTGCTTTAGCTGCTTTAACGACCTGATCCACACATTCCTGATCATTCACACTGGCATCAAAGATTTCCGTCCAACTAATGTCGTAGTTGAGGTCATATTTTTCGGCTGTTTCGATAACTTGCATCCGGGCGGCCTTTATGAGAAGCTCCATACCCTCGTTTGTTTCCGAGCGCAGATTGACCATAAATGTCGCATCCGCTGGGGCGATGCCAAGCGCTGGCTCCCCTATGATCGCATGGCACGTCGTGGTCATAAGTAGCTCATCTTTGTCGATAGTTTCAGCAATCTTCGGAAATTCCTGCAGCAAATCCGCAATCGCAAGCGCCGGACTATTTCCCGTTTCCGGGTATGCGGCATGAGCAGTATAGCCTGAGTAGCTAATCACCAACCCCCGCGACGCGCAGTTAAACGGTCCGGACCTCACCATCACCTGCCCCATGGGATTTCCTGGAAGGTTATGAAGCGCGAAAGCATAGTCCGGCTTGATTTTGTGATACTGCGGATCGGCAACAATGGCTCGGGCGCCATCACCAGTTTCTTCCGCCGGTTGAAAAAGAATGACGGTTCTGCCGCGCTTTGGTCTTTGCGCGGCTATGTCTTTCGCAAGTCCATAAATAATTGCCATATGACCGTCATGGCCACATTTATGGGAAACTCCTTTAACCGTTGATCGATAAGGTATATCAATGGTCTCTTCAATGGGTAGCGCATCCAATTCAGTGCGGAATAAAATTGTAGGGCCCATTTCTTCACCTGCAAATACCGCCGCAAGCCCCACTCCACCGATGTCTCTATAAAGCTCATCCGGTTCCAGCGCTTTTAGCTTTTCATAAAAAAGTGACGCCGTTTCAAACTCCTCATTGGATAGTTCGGGATGCTGGTGAACATGATGACGTAAGCTTATAAGCTCATCAGTCATTGCTGACTTTCAATCATTAAAAGTTCAGCTTCAGCAGGCCAAAACCCATGGGCTCCTGCATCTGTAAGCTCGTTCCAAAGCTGGATCGCGTCTTCATTACGCCCTTCGAAATGATCCTTCATCGCCACGGCATATTTACCGAGTGAATCTGCAGATTTTAAGAAATCCTCACGCTCATAATTACCTTTCAAATAATTAACAGCCGCATGATAGGTATCATTTTCAATAAGCTGATACTCATCCGGTACTTTTGCAAGCTCCGCTTCCGCAAGCTGATGATTGCCCATTTTCCTGTGCGCCATATATTTCCAATAAACAACAGGGATCAGCTCTTCCATATAAGCAAATAAAACAGGAACGTTAATCGCCTGATCCATGGCGGAAATCACAGTTTCGTAATCCCCGGTGGCCATACTGGTTTGCGCAAGATAATAGGGCACATTCTGCTTAAAGGTAGAAATGGTAAGATCCAATCCATTGGCAATGCCGTTAGGCTCGTACCGGTCGGGTTCATCTTCCATCAACTCAAGTGCGTTGCGATAGTCGCTAATCGCCTGATCCCATTGATAATTTCGTGCTAGATGCCGTCCACGATACCGATAAAGACGGTAACTGTCGGGGAATTTTTTTAGGCCTTCTGAAAAAACCTCTATCGCCTCTGCATTTCTTCCCAGATAGCCGTAACGCCGTCCTAGCCAGTGATAGCTTTCTTCCCGTTCCGGGGCAATTTCCATAGTTGCCCTGGCAATCTCTAAGTCCTTTTCCAGCCAGGCTTTGGTTTCCGGGTTAAAATTAATATCGCGAAATGGGCGCCCTGTTGGAGTTTGGTTGATACTAAAGGCTTCTTTCACAATATCATCATGACTTTGTGAATAGGAAACACCCGTAAATGGCAATGAAAAAATCAGAACACAAAGAATTGTGCGCATACTTACTCCCCTTAATTGATTTATCCTCAATTAAGGTTTAGCAGTTCTACTTCCGCAAGCCAATATCCCTTGTGATTATTGTTGGTCACATCTGTAAAGATTTCTTGTGCTTCCGTATCTCTACCATCAAACATATCCGTCATCGCAATAGTGTATAGACCAAGACTGTCTGCGCGACTCATAAATTGCTCACGGGTGTAACGACCCTGCAAATATTGGATTGCATCGTAGTAATCACGATTGGAAATAATATCCAGTCCGCGCGGGATTGACATAATCATTTCGTTGGCTTCATCGTGGTTGCCAAGCTTCCTCATCGCCATATACTTAAAAAAGCTGGTTGAAACCAGAAAATCATCTTTATCACGCAGTTGATTGGTTTCTGCTGCTTTATCCATATATTCGATTACAGTGTTGTAATCGCCAGTGGCCATACTGCTTTCTGCCAAATAGTAATAAATATTTCGCTTGAATGTGCTGGGGCTAAAGTTAGAACGACCAGGAATTCCTTCCTGGGTGGGCGCCACATCGATGTTTTCGATCAATTCTTCCGCGCGGCGAAGGTCGATAATCCCTTCTTCAAACTGATAATTTCTGACCAGATGGTAACCACGGTAACGATAAAGCGCATAGCTGTCCGGGAATAACTCCATGCCTTCAGTAAAAATTTCAATGGCTTTGGCATAGTTTCCCAAAAATCCTTCGCGCCTACCACGCCAGCTGTAACTGCTTTCCTTAAGCGGGGCAGAAGCGAAGACTATATTCGCGGTTTCCAAATCTCCATCAAACCATTCTTTTGTTGAAGTATTGAATTCTTTTTCTCTGTACGGAACACCGGACGGGGTCGCCGATTTTGCATGTGCATCTACCACAATTGGATCATTTGAGACATCAATTTCTGAAGTAAAGATTTCCTGGGCGCTTGCCATACTTGCACCAAACATTAATCCTCCAACCACAGCCGGTAAAATTAATTGTTTCATCTCAAAGTCCTTTAATTATTTTTGCGGGAACATATTGCTGCATATTGCATTAAAAATAAAGGGATAGTGATGAAAATATTGTTAATTTCACCTGCCCCATTAAATCAGCTTATTATCAATCAAAGAGCAAACAATACTTGAGCTGCTAACCTAAAGATTGCTATGCTATAACATCGTCGCCTTGGACCATTCAAATCTGCACTCTTTTTTGGGAAAGTAACATTAATGCGCCACTTGATTTTAGTCTTTACAATGCTTCTGCTCGGCCAATCGGTTTTTGCCGATGAATATGATAAAGAAAATTTTGAAATTGTTGATGTGGGCCAGAAGGCGTCGTCCCATGGTTGGTATGTGACCTACAAGCTGGATGACGAAACTTTCGCTATTCTAGCACCCCACCATTGGCAGGAGACAGTATCCTTTCTATTGATTGGCGAAAAGAAAGCGCTGTTAATCGATACAGGTATGGCGTTTGGCAATATTCGTCTCAATGTTGAGGCGCTAACCGACAAACCAATTATCGTGGCAAATTCCCATAGTCATTACGATCATGTATCTAACAACTATAATTTTGATACCATATATGGCCGCGATCTTGATTTTACCCGCAAGAATGCTTCAGGACATCCCAAAACAACATGGCAAAATGCAATACAGCCTTCAGCGGTGAGCGATAACCTTCCGCCCGAGTTTGATTTTGAAAGTTATGAAAACAAAGGCTTTGAAATTGATCATTACCTAAAAGATGGGGAAATTATTGACCTCGGCGGACGGAAGATTGAAGTCATATACACTCCGGGCCATACGCCGGATGGAATGCTGTTTTTTGACCGCGAGAGAGGATATCTCTCCACCGGAGATACCTTCTATCCATCAACGCTCTGGGCACACCGTTCTGACGCGGATTTCAAAGATTACATTGAAAGCGCAAAAAAGATGGCTGAACTCGAACCGCATGTAAAATACATTCTGCCAGGCCATGGAGAAATCGTCGCCAATCCTAACTTTCTTGGAAAATTGTATGAAGCCTTTTTGGCCATGAGGGACCCGAATACACCATATGAAACAGGGGAAGACAGACGTCGGTACCAATTTGATGGTTTTGCCGCACTTGTTGCCGACCCACCAGAATAGGGATTCTGAAAATGAAAATCGCATTTCTGAGTACCAGGAATATGAGCCGCAGCATCATGGCGGAAGCGATTACGCGAAGATACGGTGCCCATATTGCAACGGCCAAAAGCGGCGCGAGCGATCCTGGGGATGATATTCATCCGGTTGCGCAGCGGGTCCTAAAAAACTCAGGTCATAGCTCTGGCAATCTGGTGAGCAAGTCCTGGGACCACCTTGGCGGGTGGAGCCCAGATATTGTAATCACACTGTGCGATAAGGTGCTCAAAAAGAAATGCCCCTCTTTTGTTGGCAAATCCGTGCATGTCCATTGGGGACTTCCCGACCCGGCGGCAAAATTTGGCAATATGGAAGATAATTTTAACGAAATACTAGAAATTCTGGATACCAGAATTAGTAAACTATTCGAAACAGATATGAGCGATATGGACAAGGATACCCTACGTGCTCATTTAAAGAAAGTAACTCAATGAAGCTAAAAACGCTCTTAGCCTTGTTATTCATAACGCTTTTATCATCCTGCTCAGAGCAGGAACCTGAGGGCAGCAATTGGTATGATGCCCTGCCAAGGGAGAGCTGGTCCAATTATGAACTTGTGGACACCGGGCAAAACTGGTTTGAAGTCTATAAACTTACCGACAACACATACGCCATTTATGAGCCTAATCAATGGCAGGAAGCAATCAGCTACTTGCTACTTGGTAACGAGCGGGCAATGCTCATTGATACACTTCAGGGTATAGGCGATCTTAAGGCAGTTACGGATCAGTTAACCGATCTTCCTATCATTGTGATGAACACCCACAGTCATTATGACCATGTGAGTTCCAATTATCAGTATGATACCATTTATGGACTTAACATGCCCTACACAGCCAATAATGCCAGGGGCAAGACAAACGCAGAAGTCGGTCCCAGCGTATCACCTGATACCATTTGGAAAAACCTACCGAGAACATTTTCACACGAACTTTATGAAAGCAGGCCCTATGAAATTGATCATTTCGTCAGCGACGGCGAAATCATTGATCTTGGTGAACGGGAAATTGAAGTGGTATTTATCCCTGGTCATTCACCAGATAGCGTTTTGTTGGTGGATAAAAAGAACAGGATGATGGCAACAGGAGATACATTCTACCCAGCCCCCATTTACGTTTATTCCGATACTTCGAGCTTTCAGGATTTCTTCCTGTCCGCGCAGATTATGTTTGGATATGCGGATGATGTGGATTATTTGCTTCCCGGCCACAACGAAACCATGCAGCCGGTTTCCTATCTAAATGACCTTCGAGCAGCAACACTTAATATTATCAATCCGACCACACCTTTTATTCAGGGCGAAGGCCGCAGAACATATGAATTCAACGGCTTTAGCATCATCGTCAAAGACCCACTTGATTTCGGCATTCGACAGGGAGAATAACATTGGGCTATTTTAAAGGATTTAATAAAGAATTTTGGGCATTCTTTGCCGAACTAAAGGAAAATAACAACCGCGAATGGTTTGCGGATAATAAACCGCGCTACCAGGATCATGTGGTAGCGCCCTGTATGGACTTTATTGTCGATATGGGCGAACGACTAAAGGATATTTCACCGCATTATACAGCGATCCCTAAGGCAAATGGCGGATCCATGTTTAGGATCTACCGTGATGCACGCTTTTCAAAGGACAAAAGACCCTATAAGGAAAATGCCGGTATCCAGTTTCGACATAAATTGGGCAAAGATGCCCATGCGCCGGGATTTTACTTAAATCTGCAGAAAGATCGTCTATTTTATGGTGGTGGCATCTGGCAGCCGGAAAGCAAAACTCTTGGCGAAATCAGGGATCGCATATGTTACTATCCAAAAAAATGGCAGGCGGTCATTGAAAATGAAGACATTATAAACGTATTTGGCGGTGTGAGTGGTGACGGCCTTACACGCCCACCTCGTGGTTATGATGGCGACCACAAATATATCGAAGACTTAAAACGCAAAAGCTTCTTCGCCATGAAACAGGAAACAGACTATAAAAAGACAATGAAAGTGGATTTTCTGGATGAAGTCGCCAACACATTCGATGCCGCGAGCTCCTTGCTCGCCTTTATCTGTGATGCAAAAGGCATAGAGTTTTAGCGAATATGATAAGTAAGCGCCAATTCTATTGCATGGCGCATTATATCTTCAGGTATTTCGTCAGCTATATCAAATAGGATGCCGCGATTGCCATCATATCTCAGCTTATCGCCATATATGTGTTTAATTGTTTCGATGAGTGTAGTACTGCAATTCACATATAGCCCGATTGTTCCAGGTGCTTTCTTTTCCATGCCTAATCTAATGGGAGTACCGGTCTTATCTTCGGCTACGTAACTCGGCTGGCCCCATTTTAGGCTTTCTTCCATATTGCCGACATCAGGATGTGCATCCGCAACATCGTAAATCAACGCACGAAGGCGCAACAATTTCTTAAGTAATACATTAGAAATATTACCATAAGTATTTAAAATTACATTATTTTTTGATCTTTTTTGATCTACCATTTTCATCGACTGCCACCATGATAAAATCACTGTCAGCGCAGAAAGTTCTCTCACCGGTAAGCAGCTCCTCACCCCACATTTTAACATTGACTGTTAGCGATTTTTTCCCAACCCGCACCACTTTTGCAGACAAATCCACAATACCGCCGATATGAATGGGTGCACTGAAATTAGTTTTATCAAGACTGGCAAGCACCATCACTTCCCGGCAGCGACGTGTTGAAGCAATAAAGCCGGCCTTCGCCATAAGTGACAGCCCATGCCCACCGAACAGCGTCCCGTGATGATTGGTATCATCCGCGAAGACCAGCTCAACAATCCTTAAGTCCGCGTCAGGCTCCGCATGGCCCCTCTCCGCCATTTTAAGATCGGCGAGTACCAGTTCTTCAACATCATGCTCATCTTTTCCAGGCACAGCGACCATATTGAATATACCTCGGGTACAGATCACCTGTTTACCCGTGAGCATGTCTTCGGCTTTCATCACCACTTCCACTTTTAGTGACCGCCGCCCAGCACTTATCACCGTCGCGGCGAAATCAACAATATTTCCCTTAAAAGCAGGCTTTTCAAAATCAATATTATCACAGGATGCGGTTACAAAATGACGCCTTCCGTAGCGCGTGGCGGCGATAAACGCCACTTTATCCATATAGCTAAGCGCAGCACCACCAAACAGTGTTTCATGGTGATTGATGTTTTTGGGAAACACAATGTCAGTCAAATGAATGGTGCTGTTGGTATGATGGACCATCTATAAGTCCTTGATCATGGTTATCACAGGCACTTCAACCCCGTTATCCGCCGTATCCATGCGGCGGTCTACTTCTCTAAAACCATGCTTTTCATAAAGCGGCATGCCCGCAAGCGTGGCACCAAGGGTTAGCTTGCTAAAGCCTGCGTCCTGGGCGGCTTTTTGACAAATTTCCATAATATAGCTGCCGATCCCCTTCCGCGCCCACTCTGGATGGCAATACATGGCGCGAATACGCGCACGATCAATGGCGGGATCAAGCAGTTCCGCGCTACGACCAGGACTGTGATTTCCACCGTAAAGCGTTGCCCGCTTTCCCCATCCGCCGCACCCGACGACCGTTTCATCTTCCGTTCCCTCGCTGTGAAGGATCAGGAAATAAGTACCGTCATCAATAAGCGTGGTATCGATCCCCATAAACTGATAAGCCACCTCAAGCTGCTCATCGGTAAGGAACGCCTTTTGAAGCTCAATAATGGCCCGGTCCATTAAATCCCGGATAATCGGAATATCATCCGTTGTTGCCAGTCTGTGGGTGAATTTGTTGCTCATATTTCCTGCTCGCCCTTGCAATGGTGCTTAATTTGTTCTTTAGTATTTATCTTAGCGTTACAAAAACATACTTCGCGGGGTTTGTCATGAATTTTATTAAGGCATTTTTACTTGTCTGCATTGCATTATTTACATTACCTGGTTTTGCGCACGAAGATCCGGATCAATCCGGATATATTCAGGTGGATGGGGGTAAAATCTGGTACCGACTTAATGGACTAGAACATTTAGGCAAGACACCTGCCATCATTGCCATGCATGGCGGACCCGGCGGCACCCATCGTGGCCTAATGCCATACGTGGAGCTAGCGGATACTTACCCCGTGATCCTTTATGATCAGCTTGGTAACGGCATGAGCGCCAAATTCGTCGATGACATTAACGATCAAAGCACCTGGACCGTTGAACATTTCGTCAAGGAAATAAGCCAGATACGTGAAGCACTAGGACTTGAAGAAGTCATTATCGCCGGCCATAGCTGGGGCGGCACGTTAAGCGCAGAATATGCCGTAAAGAATGAAGATGGACTGCGTGCAGCAATATTCGGTAGCCCGCTGATCAGTACGCCTCAATGGGTAGCGGATAACCGTGAATGGATCAGCCAAATGCCACAGCACTTTCAGGATGCCATCAACAAGCATGAAGCAGCCGGAACGTTTGATGATCCCGAGTACCGCGAAGCGGAGCGCGCCTTTTACGCCCGTCACATGTGTCATAGTGGCTGCGTTGACCGTGGCTATCGCGATGATGCGAAAAGCGGCAACCGCGAGATGTACCAAACCATGTGGGGTCCAAGCGAATTTACCGCCAATGGTACCTTGCAGGACTATGACATCAGCCCGCAGCTTCACACGGTTGAAGTTCCGGTTCTTATGATCTGCGGTGAATTTGATGAAGCAGCGCCAAAATCATGCAAAAAATTTGCGGATATGATCGATGATGCCACAAACGTTGTTGTGCCGGAAGCTGGCCATGCAATTTTGAGCGAAGAAAAAGACTTGGTTGTCTCAACGATAAGAGAGTTTCTCGCCGAAAAACTAAACTGATTCAAACTTAGCAGGATTTATCAAATTGCACCGTGATAGCCATTTGTCATGGAGCAGCAAGTCAATCCACAGCAAGGAGTTTGAAAATGAACAAAGTAACAACCAGAGAAGATTATGTAAACCGCATCACACGAGTGGTTGACTATGTTTATGATAATCTTGATGGTGATCTTTCAAGCGCCAAACTGGCGGAAGTCGCTTGTTTCTCCGAATATCACTGGCACCGCATTTATCGCAGTATCAGCGGGGAAACCATTGCTCAGACTATTAGGCGACTTCGGCTTCATCGGGCGTCTTATGATTTGATATCAAGCGAAAAACCAATATCCCAAGTCGCCAAGGAAGCCGGATACTCAGCCGTTGAAAGCTTTGGCCGCGCCTTTCAGAAGGATTTTGGTATTCCACCTGCTAATTACCGCAAAGATAGAAAACGTGCCCTCTATAACTTTAAATCTTATGAGGATCACACAATGTATGACATCGAACTTAAATCACTGGAAAAAGTGGACGTGCTTGGATATGTGCACGAAGGAAGCTACACTAGCATTGGCAAAACTTTCGAGAAACTTTTTACCTGGGCCTTCAAACAAGGGTTTGTCCCTGGTAATGAACCGCCAAGAATTTTCTGTATGTACTATAACGACCCATCCGAGGTCAGTGAGGAGGACCAGCGTTCTTTTGTCTGCGCCTCCTGCCCTGAAGACATTCATGTATCCGACGGTGTTCAGAAAACCGAAATAGCAGCAGGTCGTTATGCGGTCATGACCCACAAAGGCCCCTATTCAGAGCTTCAAAAACCCTATCAATGGCTCTTTGGGAAATGGCTACCAGAAAGTGGCGAAGAAGCGGCACACGCCCCGTGTTTTGAAGAGTATCTCAATGACCCGAAGCAAACGCCACCGTCGGAACTACTAACGGCAATCTATTTGCCACTTAAAAACTAAGTATCTTTATTCTTTTCGTCCCAGATCATCGGCTCCCAAAGTTCAATTTTATTACCTTCGGGGTCGATGATCCAGGCAAATTTACCGTTCTCGTGAGATTCGGGACCACTATGAATTGCGACATCATTTGCGGTCAAATGAGCAATCATTTCATCCATATTATCAATGCGATAGTTAAACATGAAGCTGGATGTGCTGGGAGCAAACCATTCGCTATCCTTGGCGGCCACAGTCCAGACAGTAATCCCTCCATCTTCTGCTTTATCATCCTGCCAGTTAAGAACCGCACCACCCCATTCTTCAAGTTTGATCCCCAGCACGTCGCTGTACCATTTTGCAAGCGCCGCATTATCATCGGTTGATTTAAAAAATACGCCTCCGATACCCGTAACTTTTGCCATTATTCTGCCCCTTATGCCTGATCTATTATAATTTTCGAGAGCCATTCTAACATTATTTTTGAAGTTGTTAAATTGTCTTCACACTTTTAACAAATGAGAATATAGTCAGCCCATGACTGAAACCCATTATAGCGCCTGCCCCCATGATTGCCCGTCCACCTGTGCGTTGGTGGTCGATAAACTTGATGATAACACCATCGGGCGCGTGCGTGGAAATTCTGACAATTCTTATACCGCAGGTGTAATCTGTGCCAAGGTCGCTCGCTACGCTGAACGTACCCATCATCCAGAGCGCCTTACCAAGCCGCTTAGGCGAACTGGACCAAAAGGATCTGGTCAGTTCGAAGAAATATCATGGGATGAGGCACTGGATACAGTCGCTGAAGCCTTTCGCCAAGCGGCCGAAAAGCATGGTTCACAAACCGTGTGGCCTTACATGTATGGTGGCACCATGGGACTTTTGCAAAGTGGCAGTATGGAACGCCTGCGCCATGAAATGGGCTATTCTCTGATGAGGTCTACCACGTGCGGCGGTTTGGTAGATACTGGTTGGAAAGCAGGATACGGACGCCGTATTGGCCCGGACCCCCGCGAAATGGCAGAAGCTGACCTGATTATCATTTGGGGCACAAACGCCGTCTCCACACAAGTAAATGTCATGACCCATGTCAGCCGCGCCAAAAAAGAACGCGGCGCCAAAGTGGTGGTCATTGATCCCTATAAGAACCCCACTGCAGAAACTGCAGATATCCACATCGCCCCTCGTCCAGGAACCGATGGCGCGCTTGCCTGCGCAATCATGCATATCGCCTTTCGCGATGGATATGCCGATTGGGATCATTTAGAAAAATACACAGATGTTCCCAAGGAACTTGAAGAACATTTGAAGACCCGCACACCAGAATGGGCTGCTAATATTACAGGGCTTAGCACCAACGAGATCGAAAACCTGGCAGATCTTTATTACAAGACTGATCGCGCCTATATTCGTCTTGGCTATGGCCTTTCCCGCTGCCGAAATGGTGCTGTAAATGTCCACGCTGTAAGTGCTATTCCTGTTGTGTCCAACAAGTGGAACCATCCGGGTGCAGGCATATTCTTTAATAGCGGCGCGCTATACCATTTCGACTATACACTGATCTGTGGTCTTGATGTTGCAAAAGAAGACATCAGATCCATCGATCATTCACGTATCGGTCCAGCACTTTGCGGTGATAAAGACGATTTAGGCGACGGACCACCGATTACCGCCATGATCGTTCAGGGCACCAATCCCGCCTCTATAGCGCCGGATCAAAATAAGGTGCTGAAAGGACTTTCACGGGAAGATCTGTTCCTTTGTGTCCACGAACAATTCATGACCGAAACTGCGAAATATGCGGATATTGTTCTCCCCTGCACGACCTTTGTAGAGCATGATGATTTCTATAAAAGTGGCGGGCATACTTTCATTCATTACGGCCCAAAGATCATAGAACCGGTGGGTGAAAGCCGCCCAAACCATGATGTTATCTGCGAAATCGCCAAGCGACTTGGTGCGACACATCGTGGGCACTTTATGACCGCCAATGAACTAATCGACGATACTCTAAGAATTTCAGGATTCCCTGATCTAGAAAGCCTTTCGGATACCCATTTTCACGACTGTGCCCAAAGTTTTGAAAAGCATCATTTCACGAACGGTTATCCCTGGCCCGATGGAAAATTTCGCTTTAAGCCAGACTGGCAAAGCATTGGCCCGCGTGGCCATGAACTTCCTGAACTGCCCGACCATTGGAATGCGCAAGGTGGCGTGGACGCCAATCATCCCTTTAAACTTATCACACCACCCGCACGCAATTTCTTAAATTCGAGTTTTAACAACACCCCAAGCTCATTAAAGCGCGAGCGGCGCCCGACCTTACAAATTCACCCTAATGATGCGGCAACGCTTTCGATTAAAGATGGCGATGCTGTTTCTATTGGTAACACGCAAGGTTCTCTAGATCTATTTGCTGAGATCAAAGAAGGAGCGAAACAAGGGGTGGTGGTTGCTGAAGGTATCTGGGCAAACGCGAGTTTTAACGAAGGAAAAGGCATCAATACGCTCGTTAGCGCCGAAGTCGCTGCACCCAATGGCGGTGTTGCATATCACGACACCGCTGTCTGGCTAAAAAGAGCCTAATTTTCACATATTTAATAATCTATTATTAACTTCTCAAAACTATACTTGGGAGATCAAGTTTTGGAATAGTGTTTTTGGGGATTTTTAAGGTGTCTAAACCTTTGCGGTCTAAGAGATTTAACTTCATCTTCCATATATTGGGGCTGATCCTGGTTATGGTTACTTTTCCTGCGCCTGTGTTGGCTCAATCTGACGCAATAAAACTCACTGAAGCCGAACAAACTTGGATCAAAGAAAACCCTGTTATACGTGTTTCAAATCCTACTGCCATTGCCCCCTTCATATTTACACAAAATGGGAGTGTGGAAGGGTTTGCGGTTGACTACATTCGACTGATCACTTCCAAAGTAGGTCTGGACATTGAATTTCCTGAAGAAAAGCCATGGGAAGACACCATGGATATGCTCAGAAAAGGTGAAGTTGATATCATTCAGAGCGCGGCAACAAATGACGAAAGACGCGAATATATTACCTTTTCACGACCCTATATCAATATCCCAATGGTAAATGTTGGCCGCACTGGGCAGGAAAAAATTGTAAATGCTGATGACCTTAACGGTAAAAAGATCGCACTCATTCCCGGATATGTTACATCGCAAGAATTTCTCCAAAATTATCCACATCTTGAATTTGTACAGTTTGATACTATTCAGGAAGCGTTGAAGGCCGTGTCTTCATCACGCGTGGATATTTTCACGGGTAATATGATCACCATTAATTATACCGCGCTGCAACACTATATTCCGGACCTTGAAGTGCTGGGTCAGAACACATTTATGATCAATAATTCCATTGATCACAGGATGGGCGCGTTAAAAGAAAATAAGATTCTGATTGATATCCTTGAAAAGGCTATGGATGCTGTGACCAATGACGAATTCATCCAAATATCGCAAAAATGGCAAGCATCCAATAGTATATTACGCGAACCAACAGTGGACCTTACACCAGAGGAAATTGCATGGATTAAAGAAAATCCAGTGATTATTGCATCAAATCCGAATGATTCAGCGCCTTTCAGTTTTGCAGAAAGAAATCACACCAGCGGTATTGCTGTTGATTATTTAAATTTGATAGGTCAAAAAGTCGGACTTAAATTTTCTTATCCACCTCAAGATACCTGGACTGGGATGATGTCAAAGCTTCAGCAAGGTGACATCGATATTATTCACAGTGCCGTCAAAAACGCCGAGCGATCCACATATATGGATTTTACGTCTCCTTATCTCGAAATGCCAATTGTTAACTTTGGACGCGTGGGCTCTGAAAAAATCAATTCGATCGAAGATTTGAACGGAAAGAGAATTGGTTTGGTAAAAGGGTACGCGATTTCAACAACCTACCGCGAAAATCACCCTGATTTTACCTATGTGGAATATGATAGTATCACTGAAGCACTTCAGGGTTTGTCTGCTTCGCAAGTTGACGTGTTTACCGGTAACTTGATTTCCATAAACTATTCAATTTTAAAGAACTATATTCCTAACCTTGAACTCATCGGCCAGGACCATGTGTTTGAGCTGGACACACTTGATCACCGCATCGGCGCCCTTAAGGAAAACAAAATCCTGATTGATATCCTTGAAAAAGGAAAAGCCACGATTACGCAGGAAGAATTCAACCGCATCTCACAAAACTGGCAATCGGTTCGAAATCAGGCTGATGGTCAGGATATCGGATTGACAACTCAAGAAATAAATTGGTTAAGTGAAAACCCGATACTGAAAGTTGGTATGGATCCAAACCTAATCCCAAGCGTTTTTATTAACGATCAAGGGAATATAGATGGCATAACAGGGGACTATTTGAAAATCATCAGTGACAAACTCAATGTCACATTCGAATGGGTAAATAATCAGACATTTGCTGAGGGCATGGAAAAACTCAAAAACGGTGAAGCGGATTTAATCGCCCTACTTGCGGAGACAGAAGATCGTAAAGAATTCATGACGTTCACCGACAGTTACAACGGTGTCACTCAAATGATCTTAAACCGTACCGGAGGAGCAGTTTACGCGAACCTTGATATCCTATCTGGCAAAACAATAGCTCAAGTATCAGGGTATGATACCACAATGGCGATCAAACGGGACTATCCGGATGTTAATGTGATAGAAGTTAATAGCATTGAGGAAGCACTGACAATGCTTTCTGTAGGCGAGGTTGACGCTCATATCGGAAGCATACCTGTGATCAGTTATATC
>JANQJN010000178.1 GCA_028281625.1 Emcibacteraceae bacterium
ATGCTCGATAAGCTGCGAAGGCTGGTAGCGGGGGAGGGACTTGAACCCCCGACACGCGGATTATGATTCCGCTGCTCTAACCAGCTGAGCTACCCCGCCGCACCATGTATGATATTCGACTCTTGTTAAGTGCCGAATAGGGGCACCTTATAGAGAATTGTAAATCGGCTGTAAACAGATAATTTCATTTATACTGCAATGGAAGAATTCAGATTAAACCTGAGCGATGTTGCGATTATTTTTAAGCCCCATTTCGAATTTATAATGTCCGAGCCTAATTCACATTGCAGTTAAAATATAATCTCGCCGCCAAATCGTACTACGACATAAATTCCATAGACCGCCATTAAAAGTAAGGCTTGGCTTTTACTGATGCCCTTCGGTGAGATAAACAAAAAATAAAGTGCCAGTAATGTGACAACAAACAGTACAGGAATATCATAAAAAATTATGGCTTTATCCGAAACCAATGGATGAATGGTTGCCCCTATTCCTGGCACCAGAAGAGTATCAAGAATATTGCTTCCCACCAAATTGCCAAGAGACACCCCTACCCTTTTTTTTGCAAGTGCCAGACCAGACAGAGAAAGCTCTGGCAAGCTGCTCCCGAGCCCAATAATCACCACCGCAACAGCCGACGAAGTCACGTCAAACTCGGCTGCGATCGCAAGTGAGGTAACCACCGCTAGTTTGGCATTACCAAGCAATAGCATAAATCCAACGATGATCATGCCCCAGGACTTAAGCATTGACATTACGTGGGTCGTCGTATCGTAATCCCGCCGATAGTTCTTCTGTCTGATCAGCAGAATATAATATCCAATGTACAGAGTGATTAAAATCAAACCCTCAAGCCTTGTGATAGTACCGCCCAATGCAAAAATAAAAAGCGCAACTATTGAAAGGCAAAGAATAAGCCCATGACGCACAAGATCCCTGCGCAATAAATAAGGTGCTCCAACCAGACTTACTGTTCCAAGAACAAAACTAATCTGACTTATGGCGCTACCTAATGCGCTGCCAAGAATTATACCTGCTTCACCACCGGTTTCAGACGGAAAAATAGAGGCATCAACCATTATAGCGAGTTCTGGAAGATCTGTTCCAAACGCCAGGACACTTAAACCAATAAATGTTTCTCTCAGGCGAAATTTTCTTGAAAGGGAGATTGCTGCTTTGACAATCAATTCCGTTCCAACCCACAGGCCGATTAGACTTAGAATAAGAAAAAAGCCATTAATCATCCAAGTTTCCTGTCTAGAACATTTATCTGGTTTTCCGTTTCACTAGCTTAAAAATATCTTCTTATAATATTCCTCTAGTTCATTCATGGGCATGTTGGTTACGATTTTGGAAATCTGCCCGGAAATATTATCTTTTACTTCGGCTGAGAGATTACTGGCTAGATTATCAAACGTATTATTTGCCGCAAATATAACCAATTTGTCGTAGCGGCCCGCTTTTTTATTGGCATCCAGGTTATCAGCTACATTTTGCAAGAACTTGCGGCTCTCATGATCTTTGAAATGCTCGTGCTCATCCATGCTATAGTGAACTTGGGAGTTAAACCCCTGTCCATGACCCAATCTGTCCGTTCTGAAATCACGTTCTGGCTTGCGAGCCTCTTCGTGCTGCAAGCTCGTTACTTCCTTGAGGTGTTCATCTGCTGAATTCCACACATAGATTTTTGCCTTCGCGCGATCAACCGCAAGGATCCATGTAATTTCTTTTTTTAGCGCCATTAGAAAACCACCCTTTTTCATAAGTAAACAAACAAATTGTATCTTAAATAGAGGGATTGGGCCTTGACCAAAATCAAATGCCGTCTTCAAAGATTAAAATTGGCGCTTAACCCGCGATATCCAGCTTCGTCTCTGCGCGAACTATCCAGCCACCCCCCAGCAAGCGATTGTCATCATAAAAGACCGCGGCTTGCCCGGAAGAAACACCATATTCCGGATGATCAAGGATGAAATAGGCATCGTCTGCCGCTTCCCCTTTAAAGAGTGTTGCGGGTTCAGCTGGTCTTGTTGAGCGGACTTTTACACTGATTTTTTGCCCTTTATCCGGAATGTCTTCATCACCGAGCCAGTTTAGTTCCTTAATATGCACTTTTGAAATCTCCAGCGCTTCCTTGGGCCCTACGATGACCTGTTTTTTAACCGGGTCAAGCTTGATGACGTAAAGCGGATCTCCCCCACCAATGCCGATGCCGCGGCGTTGGCCAATGGTATAATAAATAATACCTTTGTGTTCGCCGAGCACGCGACCATCAAGATGGACAATCTCACCGGGCTCCCCTGCCCCTGGACGAAGGCGCTCTATCACATCTGCATAGCCACCTTCAGGCACAAAGCAGATATCCTGACTATCGGGCTTGTTGGAGACGCTAAGCCCATATTTCTCAGCAAGCACACGCACATCATCTTTCACCATTCCGCCCAGCGGAAATCGCAGGTAATTAAGCTGATCCTGAGTGGTCGCGAAAAGAAAGTAACTTTGATCTTTGCTCTCGTCGACGGCTTTATGCATTTCGGCGTTATCCGCTGTCCCTTCCCGACGCACATAATGACCGGTGGCAAGCACATCGGCATCCAAATCTTTGGCGGTGATCAGCAGGTCTTTAAATTTTACTTCCTGATTACATCGCACACAGGGGATCGGAGTTTCCCCGCGAATGTAACTGTCAGCGAAATCTTCCATCACGCTGTCTTTAAAACGGCTTTCATAATCGAGCACATAGTGAGGGATGCCGACGGCTTCCGAAACGCGGCGCGCATCGTGTATATCCTGTCCCGCGCAGCAAGCCCCCTTTTTCTGGATGGCGACACCATGATCATAGAGCTGCAGCGTAATGCCCACCACATCGTAGCCTTCGTCCTTTAGCATGGCCGCAACCACAGAACTATCGACACCGCCGGACATGGCGACGACAACGC
>JANQJN010000182.1 GCA_028281625.1 Emcibacteraceae bacterium
GTCGAATATCATACATGGTGCGGCGGGGTAGCTCAGCTGGTTAGAGCAGCGGAATCATAATCCGCGTGTCGGGGGTTCAAGTCCCTCCCCCGCTACCAATTAAAAACAACGGTCCTTTTTGGGGCCGTTTTTTATTGTCTAACAATGCAATCGCAACCGTTCGGATTTTTGATGGAACCTGATATTGGCAGATCACCATTTACTATTTCTAATTGTGCAGATAGTGCTCGGTTAGATTAAGTGTCGGCGAACACTTATGAAGGAAACACAAAAAATTACTGTTGTGTAAGTGAGGGGGGCTCTCATACTTGGCGACAAAATTGCTGATTATTCAATCAAATGAGGCAAGCAAATAGTTGCGAAATCAAATAGAATCAAATTTTTTAACATATCTCATGTTTCTATTATAAATTGTAAAAACTGTGTTGTTGTAACATAAATGCAACGCACACTACATAATTAAGTACAACTATTGGGGGCAATAAAATAAACTATTGTATCTGATGATTCGTGATGCGATAGATTTTTGAAACTTTCTGGTAGTTATAAACTTCAGTTTTTTGCATTAAAATATTGATAATAAATATAAAAATAAAGCACTGTCTATTTTAATTGTATGGTTAATTTTTTGGCTTGAATTTACTTTGCAACTATGTATATTATTTCTTATTAGTCGTTGAGTGCGATGAAAATTGGGGGGTCTTAAAGGCATCTTACTTATGCGTTTATAAGTAATTATCTAATTTCTCCCAAAAATCCTGACTTAATCAACGATTATATGAATTTTATTTGGGGGCATTATGCGACAATTTCTTGTAGTTATTTCTATTTTGCTAAGCCTAATTTCTCCTGCAAATGCAGCTGGGTGGTCCGCTGAATTGACGATCGACAGCATGTTTGTATACGGCCATAACGATCAAATTGTAATCAACACTTCCGGTGGCGCAGTATATACAGCTGGCTGTATAGCCGATCGATGGTTTTTGACGTCAAACACACCAGAGAGATATGCACGGCTGTATAGTACATTGCTATCCGCGATGCACACCGGCAAAAAAGTTAAACTCTGGTATGTGGATTCCTGTACCACATGGAATTATCACGAGGCGCAAATTGTTGCAGCGTACAAATAAATTTTGATTGCTGCGTGTGACTGATTGGGGGTTCAAATATTGAAATCAAATATTAAATGGCTTTTGGCTTTTGTTTTGACGGCGACCGTGTTCCCGAGTGGTGGCGCTTATGCAAATTCGCAAGTGTCCAGTCCAGCGAAACTCGCCGATAAGGACGTTGTGATCAGGACAAACGGAAGTTGCGACAACACTTACCCTGTATTTGATTACGTCAAAATCCCTTAGCAGAGCGAGAACGGAATGTACGAGAACAAAACGAATAGAAATTTTAAAGAAAGCACGGGTGTAGAAGCGATGAATATTTTAAAACGGATTATTACAGCATTGGTTTTTGTGGCGGCATTTGTAACTGCTCCGGCAATGGCAGCAGACGAAGTTTGTTACGCATATGATGAGCTTAATCGTCTGAAGACAGTTGTCTACTGTGGGGACAAGATCGTTTACTATAATTACGATGAAGCTGGCAACAGAACATTGCATTCGGTCGAATCCTACGGTGCATGTGATACTAACGATATTAATGAAACCGGTTCATCTTTTCCTGGTTTCGTCATTCTTCCAATAGCTGGCTTTCAGGTAATGCCAATTACCGTGGTTATTCCTGCATTTGACGGAACAACAGATACCGGCCAGTGCCTCCTTACCATCGATTCAGGAGTTTCTGGCGGAACTAGCAATTACTCTGATGGAATTTTTTACGCTTCTGCAACGCATTCCACCGGCGGCACGCTGAATATGAGAACAGTGGCCAACGGGCTCAACTATGATGGCTCAAGTGACGTGATACTTGAGGTGACGGTGGATCAGAATATTACCGGTGCGTCCGGTTTTCCTGGAGCTAACCCGATCGATACCGGTGCATGGCCCGCAGAGGCAGTGGTTACATTGAAACTAACGATTGCATCGGGTGTGACCATTCAGGGAGGTGGCGGCGACGGCGGTGACGGCGGCTATCCAGACGGTAGTAAAGTTGACTCTAATGGTGACGGAGGAGGCGACGGCGGTCACGGGATTGTTCTGCAGAACGATTTGTTTCTGGAAAACAACGGTACCATCAACGGTGGATCCGGTGGTGGCGGCGGTGGTGGTAGTAATCCGGACATAAGTTATGGAGGTTCCGGTGGCGGTGGCGGCTGGCCAAATGGTGATGGCGGTGCAGCAGGAGCGGGCACAAACCCTGGAGGTGCAGGCACTGCCGGGACGTCTTCAGGTGGTGGTAATGGGGGCACTGTAAACCTGAGTGGAGGCGATGGCGGAGATGCTACAGCCCTTACAGGCGGCGACGGCAACGGGTTTATTTGTGGTCAAGGTTGTCCTTACAAAGGATGGGGAAATGGTGGTAATGGTGGTGTTGGTGGCGCTGGTGTTGTGAAAAACGGATACGCCCTGATCAAGAGCGGTTCAGGAACCATTTCAAGCGAAGTCAATTAACCAAAGCGGGCGGACGTAAGCATTTTTAGAAATTAAAGTTTTTTGAGAATCAAAGGGAAAACTTATGAATAAGATGAGCAAATTATTTTCAACGGCAACCATCGTGGCACTCAGCGTAGGGGGTGTTGCATCTGCAAATGACCTTCCCGGTGTAAAAACGAAATCTGCGGACCTCGTTTCGCCATCGGCCGCTAACACCTTTTACGGTGGTGGAACGACGCATACTGCGTCTTTCACTTCGGCATACCAAACCAAGCTTATTGAGGAATTGGCCGATGCACTTGGCGCAGATCATCTTTCGGATGCGGATTACACGAAACGCGTCTATGAGTATGTTAAAAACAACATTGCTGTTGAATTCAGGTATGGTCTTTCGAAAGGCGCCCGCGGTGCGATTTTAGACCAATCCGGTACTCCCTTTGATCAGGCTCACCTGATGGCCGAACTCCTTGACGAAGCCAGCATATCCTCAAGCTACAAAATTGGAACCATCGAAATTGATGGTGAACAGTTTGGAAAATGGACCGGCCTCATAAAAAACCTTAATGACAGCACTCAGTCATTCGATGTGGATGCCGTAGCAGCATGTCGGTTCCTGGCAGATGGTGGAATTCCAGCGGAGATTAATAGTTCGACGTCAGCGTCCTGCAACTATTCAGGGGATCTGGATGATACTGATGCAATCGATATTGGTCACATCTGGTTAGACGTTGGAGGTGATCTCTATGATCCATCCTATAAAGAACATACATTTAAGGAAGGGATTGATGATCTGTCGGTCGCAATGGACTGCGGAACTTCGTCGAGCTCAACGTGTGGTTCGGGTGCAAAAGGTGAGCTGCTCAACACAGCCACCTATACATCTGGTACAGTGCCGGCATATTCCAATTTGCAATCTAAAAAATTGGATACATTTTTGACAGATAAGGCGTCGGACCTTCAAGACCATCTTGAAAACAGTGCAAATGGTCTGTTGGATGCAGAACTTATTGATGTCATTGGAGGTCAAGAAATTGTCCAGTCAATTGACGAAACAATTTCCTCTACTCTTGCGCATTCTTCCTCTACATCGGTCTCGAGAACAGTAACAGGTGACATCCCAAATCAATATAGGACAAGCTTGGAGATTGAGTTCGATAACATTGACGAAAAAGTCTATGCCGATGAAATTTATGATCAGCAAGTCCGAATAGCAGGAAAACTTGAGAATGGTGATGATCGAGTCCTCGAGCTTACAATTGAAAATTATGTTTTAGGTAGCAGCACCAACTACACTGGTACTCAAACCAACGATACCCTTACTCTGCGTGTCGATCATCCTTATGCCGATGATAGTGGCAACTATATGGATGAAGATTATGTCATCAAAACTGAGTTTCAGTATGATGTTGTTGACCAACAAACCCAGGACTACTTGTCCTATCTTACCATTGTGCATGGTTGGGGAAAAAGTGGCCGTGGTGCAATTAATTTCCATTCCAAGCAATCGACACTGAGAAGCACGGGGTGGGGTATCCATGCCAATGGTAATGCAACATATATAACGCATAAATATGGTGCGTCTGACCAAATGACAGTTTCCAGTTGGCTGGCACAGGTCACTGAAGCCATGAACATCGTCGGTCAGGTGAATGAAACCCGTGCGCAAACTCATCACAATATCGGATATTTGATTAATGGCGGTGGTCAGCGCCTTCATGTTGAAACACGCATGAGCAACACAAGTGTTGACGATAATTCAACCCATGAGAAATCGGCTCAATACACGTCGGCAGCTTTTCTCAGTCGGTTGGAAGCGTCAATTTCGGAGTTAGGCAGTGACAGATGGGAAGGCGCAAGTGGCCTTTCAATTATGGCTCTTGCCAATGTAAAAAGATCCTATTTTCCTTTGGCTGAGTCCACTGTAAACAACAGCGAAGGAGAAGTGGACGGCGTTGTGCATACTACAGCCAACAAATATCTTCACGTCACGTCTTCGAACAAGTCGACCGCTGCCGGTCAACTAATCGGCTACACACAGGGTCGGAAAGATATAATTACGAACTATGTGACGTCCGGTCGCGAAGCGATTGTACTGCAGAACAGCATGGTCGGTGAATTTTATCAGGATATTAATGATGTTGCTGCGGGTGGTGACAATCTGGTTTATCCCTATGCGCCGTTTTATGGCTATGAAACAGATGGTTCCAATGCATCATACGTTCTAACCTATAGCGATATCATCGCTAAGGGTGCGAATTCGTCTATCCCGTCCATCGAATCGCAAAAGTTTGAAACCTCGATTAATCAAGCGGATTATCTTGGAAAAGGCGCGGAATATTTTGGTGTTGATCAGGGATCGGGAATTATGAATATCCCACCGGTTACCGATATTAAAACCGGTTACGGTGATTTCCCTTACAGTTTATCGCTTGAGCGCTCTTACGCCAGCTCAAATTCATCTTATTCGATGTATCTGTATAACGTATCCGGCCCACGTAATGAAGAAGATCCAGCGTCTGATCCTCAATTTTCCCGTGCGAATTCATCGTCAACTGCTGGAGGTCGCTTCCAAGGGGGCTGGACCCATAATTTCCAGATTACAGCCACCATCGGCAGTGATGTTTATCAAGCCATGGGCGAAGATAGTGGCATAGATGCGGCGAAAACAATTGCCTCCGTCTACGCAATCAGAGACATCTTTAACGGTGGAACCGGTTTTGGGGATCAGCTTGCGAACATCTTCATTACTGACTGGTGGGGTGATGAACTTCGCCATAATACGGTCACCATTACGCAAGGAGCGTCGGCGCAGGTATTTACCAAAATGCCAGACGGAACCTATAACCCGCCACCTTCCGGCAATGGGGCCATAACCGTCACCGGCGATTTCCCGTCCATGAGGTTTTATGGCTCAACATCCTATGATTTTAGAAACATCGAGGTTGAGTACATTGATGGTGCCGGCACAGAAATGAATTTTGACAAGGGCAGCTTTACATACGCATTTCCATCAGCGCAGGGTGATCATTTTTACAAGCCGA
This sequence comes from Emcibacteraceae bacterium, assembly GCA_028281625.1. Taxonomy (GTDB): domain Bacteria; phylum Pseudomonadota; class Alphaproteobacteria; order Sphingomonadales; family Emcibacteraceae; genus Pseudemcibacter. The sequence goes on from JANQJN010000182.1 coordinate 5,588, forward strand.
CACTCAAAATTAAGGACTGGACCTTCCCGACGGGGGTAACGCTCGACTTTACCTATGAAATGCACGATTCGGTAAGATACTGGAATGATGAATGGTATGCGCTGACCAAAGTGGATAATGGCACTTTGGGGCGGTCCCTTGAATTCACCTATGCGCTTGGGCCAATCAACAAAGCCGGCTGGTCACAAATCGCATCTGTTAAAGATGAAAATGGTCGAACCGTTGGTTATTCAAAAAACAATGGCAAATTCACGGTTTCAAGACCCGATGGCTCTGACCTCATATACGAATATGATGACAGCAATGCGTTTGACTTGATCAGTGATATTTATCTTCCCGGCGATACCGTTAATCCCTTCACGGAATTTGATTATGACGTGTTCAACAGGGTGGAAAAAGTCACCGATGCCGATGGCAATGTAACCGAATATTATATTGGCTCCATAGCCAATGAGCGCTTCAAAAAATCGGAAGTGGTCGATGCGCTGGATAACAGCCGTTACTTCACTTATGACGAAGATAGCCAGCTTACCAGTTACGTAAGCCCTGTCGGCAATAAAACAACATATGAATATGATGGTCGCGGCCGCGAAGTAAAGGTCACCCTCCCTGAAGGGGACAGCGCTGAATATGAATATGATACGCAACACAATAAAACCAAGGTCACAGCTTATGATAAAACCGGTGGTGACCCGATTGTTACCACAGCGACCTATAACCAGACCTGGAACAAGCTTGAAAGTCTGACGGACGCTCTTGGTAATGAAACCGAAGTGGAATATTTCGCTTCCGGCAATGGTAAAAGCCTTCCCAAGAAAATCACCCGTCCTTCCTCGGACGGTGTGGAAGCACAGGGCACCATCCAATATACCTACAATAGCGTGGGGCAGGTCGACACCATAACAGACCAGCTCGGTGTGGTGACCAAAAATAGCTACAGCGGCGATATGCTCATCTCCACCACGGTGGATGAAGGATCCGGCAAATTAAATCTGAAAACGGTTTATTACTACGACAAATATGGTCATCAATGCCGGGTCATTGACCCGCGGGAAACAAACCCCGGAAACGGCGGTTATGACAGCTCTTGTAATCCGCAGTAAGGGGGGGGGGAACGGAAAAATGAATGTTCTTAAAATGAAAACACTCCTCGCAAGTCTCCTTTTAACGCTTACGGCATTCATCGGCAGTGTCGCCCACGCGGGGTATGAAACCAAGATCCTTCATGATCATATGGGGCGAGTCAAAAAAGCTTTTGCAGCTGATGGCACTTATACTGTACCCACTTACAACGAACTAGGTCAGGTGATCTATCAAAGCAGCTATACCGCATCAGACGTTTTGTTCAAAAAGACCCGCACCATTTATTATGCCTCCAGTCGCCAGGTTTATAAAACCTATGGTCCTGAATGTTTTGATTATCCGGCAGGCAACATGGATCTGTCCCATCCGGGCTGTGATATCACCACCACTTATTATGACGCCCTTGGCCGTCTAGAAATCGTCAAGGACGCCGAAGGTCGTCAGACCAAAACCGTTTTTTACGATGATGGCAAGGTCCACAAAATCATCAAGGCCTTTGGCTCGTCCCTGCAGCAGGATTACGCCACCTACACTTATACTGCCAATGGCAATGAAGCGTCGGTAATGGATGCCAAAGGCAATGTCACCGAATATGAATATGATGGCCATGACCGCTTAAAAATATTCAAACTGCCCAGCACCACGGTGGGTTCAATCGCCTCACCCAACTACCCAACTACTGCCTATACTGATTACGAGCAATATGAATATGATGATCTGGGCAATATGACAGTGAAGCGCACCCGGCGCGGCGACACCATCATCACAGCGTATGACAATCTTGGTCGCAGGTCGTCAAAAACAACCTGCGATACCAATGTGGATACACCCACTGGAACCTTGTCCACCACCTGTGGCGGCACAACCGAAAAAACCATTACCTATGAGTATGATCTTAAAGGACAAGAAACGCAGATCGAAAATTCTTCGCTAAGCTACACCGTGAATCACATATACGACAATATTGGCCGTCTGACTAAGACAACAGATGATGGGCGTATACTTGACTACACTTATGATGAAGTCGGTAACCGCACACGTATCGACTGGCCGGATACATATTATGCCACCTATGCCTATGATGATATGAACCGGGTTACCAGCATCAAGGAAAATGGCGGAACCACTCTTGCCACTTATGCCTATAGTAATGAAGGGCGCCGCGCCAGTATCACGTATGGCAATGGCGCTGTAGTCAGTTATACATACCATCATGACGAAACGCTGGATACCCTGGATCATGATATGGGCGGCACGTCTGATGATGTGACCTTCGATTATATTTTTAATCACACCAATCAAATGGTGATGGCGGATATTGATAATGCGGCGTACCGCTTTACCAATCATACCGACAAATCCATCAGTTATGACCGTAATGGCCTAAATCAATATAGCAAAATTGATGGCCAGACCATCACTTATGACGCATCCGGGAATCTCACTGATGATGGGACCTGGGACTTTACCTACGATGTGGAAAATATGCTGACCCAGGCCGACGATGGGGTCACCACTGCCACATATGAATATGATCCGGTGGGCCGCAGAAGCGAAAAAACTGTCAATGACGGCACCATTACCACCACCACATTCCTGCATGACGGGGTGGAGGAAATTGCCGATTATGATGGCTCAACCCTGCTGCGTCGCTATGTCCATGGCCCCGGTGTGGATGAATATCTGGTGATGTACACCGGTTCAGGAACATCCAATAAATCCTATTTCCATGCCAATCATCAGGGCAGCATCATTGCCATGTCTGATGGTAATGGCGACATGGAAGATCAGTTTACCTATGACAGTTATGGTAATGTCAACGATAGTACCGGTGTGCCATTTAAATATACGGGGCGCCGACTGGATGAAGAGACCGGCCTGTATTACTACCGTGCCCGTTACTATTCCCCGGAAATTGGTCGCTTTATGCAAACTGATCCCATCGGATATGGCGATGGCCTCAACTGGTATGCGTATGTTAGCAATGATCCAATGAATTCCACCGACCCGAGTGGAACCTGTGAATCTGGTGCAACTTGCCAAGACCATTGGGACAATATTTCCTATCTTAAAGGTGAAATGTCGCAAGAGACGTTAATGGAACGGAAGTACGCTAGAGCTGAAGGTGGATTAGCGGGACTTGGAGGTCCAGGTGGACTAGGTTTAAAAACAGGATATGCGTTGTTTAGAGCTGGGGGATGGACAGCGATTAAAACGGCATTAAGATACGGAGCTAAAAACACATTGCAGCACATAAAAGATGTTGCAAATATTGCAAAAATCGCTAACAAAGCTAAAAACCTTACTCGTGCTCAAATAAAATCGATCAAAAAAATCAAGAACATAACCGAGCAACATGCAAAAGCAAAAGACTTTTCTGGTGTGGGAAAAGAAGTGCGTGGGTTACCGACTGGCCAAAATCATGTTCAAGAAATGAAAGATTCTGTCAGAGGGTTGGACAACGCCATTGAAAGCTTAAAAGGTAGCTTGGAAAATAAAAACCTTGGCAAAGGTGAGCGCGAAGTTTTGGAAGCAGCTTTGAAACATGCTGAGGAATTGGTAAAAAGAATGAGGGATGCTTTGGCAGGAAATATTTAGCAATGGACGACTCAGAAAACTATAGAAATCTGTATCATGAGAACGAAGACATTATAGTTGATACATTATACATATATGGCGGCAGTGTTGATAAAGTATCTCCAAAAGAGAAGTCCCGAATACTAGAACTAATCGATAGTGAATGTGATGAAATATCGGAAAGAGCGGTGTTTGTGTCTGGATTGCATTTTACTTGGTACGAAGCGGTACCAATCATAATACAGTTGGTGGAACGTGCTTATGTAAGAGACGCATTGCTACAAGGTATTTTGATAAGAAGCATTGGTGCCATAGGAAGGAAGTACAATGATTATAAAGTAGAAAGCTTGGAAATACTTAATAACTTCGCCAATGATGAACGGTACTCTGAAGATATTCGGGGATTAGCTTTTAAAGAAGTTCTTTTAACCTTAGGGAAAATAACCATTAGGGAGTACGCTCAGTATGATAATGTGAAAATAAGTGAATTTAAGCGTCGTGAGTTTAATATTCAAAACAATATCGATATTTCTAAGGCTTAGCATTAGTTGCTGTATGAAAATTTAGTGCGTAATTGTCCTTTTCGTCCGCAAATTCTCAATTCAATTGATCTGGACCATTTAAAGTATTTCAGTCGGAGTGGGATAAGAAGCAAAACAAAAAAACTTGGGGGTTTTAATGCCTGGACATAATAAATTTAGCAAACCGTTTTCCATAGTCGCATTTTTAGCGGGATTTCTATTTTCGGTCTCCTCTGCCTATGCGGGGTATGAGACAAAGATTCTCCATGATCATATGGGTCGACCGATCAAAGCCATAAATGCGGACGGTACCTATGTGGTGCCTACTTATAATGATCTGGGGCAGGTGACTTATCAAAGCAGTTACACCTCAGCAGACGTGCTGTTTCAAAAAACTCGCACCATTTATTATGCCTCCAGTCGCCAGGTTTATAAAACCTACGGTCCTGAATGTTTTGATTATCCGGCAGGCAACATGGATCTGTCCCATCCGGGCTGCGATATAATAACCAATACATATGACGCCCTTGGTCGCCTTGAAATCGTCAAGGATGCCGAAGGCCGTCAGACTAAAACAACCTTTTATGATGACGGCAAGGTCCACAAAATTATCAAGGCCTTTGGGTCATCCTTGCAACAGGACTATGCGACCTATACCTACACCGACAATGGAAATGGAGCGTCGGTGATGGATGCCAAGGGCAACGTCACCGAATATGAATATGATAGCCATGACCGCTTAAAAATATTTAAGCTGCCCAGCACCACGGTGGGATCGATCGCGACCCCCAATTACCCAACGACAGCCTACACAGATTACGAGCAATATGAATATGATGATCTGGGCAACATGACGGTGAAGCGCACCCGTCGCGGCGACACCATCATCACGGCGTATGATAATCTCGGTCGTCGCTCGTCAAAGATAACCTGTGATACCAATGTGAATACGCCCACTGGGATCCTGTCCACCACATGTGGCGGCACAACCGAAAAAACCATTACCTACGATTACGACCTTAAGGATCAGGAAATTGAAGTTAAAAATGCTGCCGCAAGTTACACGGTGAACCACGTGTTTGACAATGCCGGCCGGATCACGAAAACCACCGATGATGGTCGCGTGCTTGATTATACCTATGATGACGCTGGAAACCGCACCCGTATCGACTGGCCGGATACATATTATGCCACCTATGCCTATGATGATATGAACCGGGTCACCAGCATCAAGGAAAATGGCGGAACCACTCTTGCCACGTATGCCTATAGTAATGAAGGGCGCCGCGCCAGCATCACGTATGGCAATGGCGCTGTGGTCAGCTACACCTACTATGATGATGATGCGCTGGATACCCTGGATCATGATATGGGCGGCACAGCTGATGATGTGACCTTTGATTATATCTTTAATTATAGCAATCAGCTGGTGATGTTGGATATCAACAAGGCGACCTACCGTTTTACCAGTCACACGGCCCAAACTGTAGGTTATGACCGCAATGGCCTAAATCAATATAGCAAAATTGATGGCCAGACCATCACTTATGACGCATCCGGCAACCTCACCGACAATGGCGTCTGGGACTTGACCTATGACATTGAAAATATGCTCGTTGAAGCTGATGATGGGGTAACCACTGCCACATATGAATATGATCCGGTAGGTCGCAGATCAGAAAAAACTGTCAATGACGGCACCGCCACAACAACCACATTCCTGCATGATGGTGTGGAGGAAATTGCCGATTATGATGGATCCACTCTGCTGCGGCGTTATGTCCATGGTCCAGGTGTGGATGAATATCTGGTGATGTATACCGGCTCCGGAACATCAAATAAATCCTATTTCCATGCCAATCATCAGGGCAGCATCATTGCCATGTCTGATGGTAATGGCGTTGTCGATGGTCCTTTTGCTTATGATAGTTACGGCAATGTCAGTGACGATGATGGTGTGCCATTTAAATATACAGGACGCAGATTGGATGAGGAAACAGGACTTTACTACTACCGAGCACGCTACTATGATCCTGAAATCGGCCGCTTCTTGCAAACCGACCCCATCGGCTATGGCGACGGCCTCAACTGGTATGCCTATGTGGGGAACAACCCGATGAATGCTATCGATCCGACTGGAAACTATGCAAGGGGTGATGGTTGGACCGATGAAGAGTGGAAAAAATTTGATGCGGCGCAGAAAGAGCTAGCACAGGAACTATCGGATGGGGCAAGTGCTCTAGAAGCTGCAGCAGAAGAGTTAGAAGGAGGTGGAGATTTAAGCGACTCTACGAAAGCTATCTTGAATAAATTTAAAGATGCGATGAGGACAGATGCTACGGCCGAAACTCTTTCAGATATGGCTAACACTTTACAAAAGGCGGCGACAGCGTTGGCAGATGATGGTTCAAAAGGATATGTTGCACATACAGGGATATTTGCAGGTTATAAGATGGGTGAAGCACCGATAAATGGCAAGAAGATCACTATTGATACCACTCACGCTTCATTTGGGAAAGAAGACCGCCCAGTAACAAACAGTGGAAAATACCTTATAGCTCATGAATCACTTCATAATGCAGGCTTGGCAGATCAGCAAATGGCTAATGTCACCGCTTACAGATTTGGATCTTTTCAGGAACAGCGCCGTTTTAGAGCCTTACCACCCCGACAACGTTTGAAAAACCCGGATCATGTATTACAGGTCATTTTTCCATGATTGAGGAGTTGAGGTTATTTTTTATCAGTCGGCTTTGCATTATGATTGCTGCATTGTCAGCTTGCCAGCAAGAAGCTGAAAATAATAGCAAGGACCTGAATGATTTCAATATCGCGGACGAGGGTGAGTATTTATTGACTATTACCGATAATAGCGAGTTAGAAAGATTTGAATTAGAGTTCAAATCACTGTCAAAAAGAGATCTGTGTATAAGTAGGGGAAGCTGGCCGACAGGTAAAAACAATCCGCACAGTGGTCATAGAACGGGCAGTATGAATTTCGCGGGTGAATATGTTTACGCGATTATCGATGGTAAACGGAATCCATTGAGAGTGAGTAACTTTGGATACAGTATTTATCCAGATGAAATGTCAGATGAAGAGATCGAAAGATTGAGTTCGATGGTAGTATTGCCTGGCGAGAGTATCAAAGGGGTTATTCCGTATACTGAGTTCGAGACACCCATAGATGTTAATATTAATGAAAAAAGGGAATTAGTCTTCGGATTGTCTCCGAGTTACTGTCTGCAGGGTTAAGTTAGGGACATAAGGGAATCCGGGAATTATCCTATGCTCAATCGCCTGGATCTTAAAAAGGATTAAACAAATACCAAAACTTGGGGGTTTAAGTGAAAAAAATATTCAGCTTACTCATCATATTCCTGTCATCCATCGGTGTGGCGCAGGCCAATAGCTCGTTTACGCCCGCCTATGTGGATGAAATTATTGTTCATGACAGTGACAGCATCATCATCAAATTCACCTCCGATGTGGCGGCGAATGAGGGATGCGTGCTTAAAAATCAGATGATCCTGCGCAGCACACATGCCCGATTTGACCGTATGTATCCTGCACTGCTCTCCGCTTTTTATTCGGGCAAAAAGATCGGCGGTTGGGTAAATGGTTGCGGCGCTTTTAATTCTGGTTCCGGGAATTATCCTATGCTCAATCGCCTGGATCTTAAAAAGGATTAAACAAATACCAAAACTTGGAGGTTTACGTGAAAAAAATATTCAGCTTACTCATCATATTCCTGTCATCCATCAGCGTGGCGCAGGCGGTGACACATACCTGCGTTATTGATATTGATGAGGTGCACTCGGGCGGATCGGGCGGTAATGAGAGCTACCTGTTCGTTCAGGAGGGCAGCGATAAATATTACCTTGGACTTTATACCGATGAGCGGGCCAGGCTTCGTTTTTCCATGGCCATGACCGCGGCGGCAACGGGCCAGCCTCTTAAACTTTCTTACTACAACATCACTTGCGCCAACGCCAAAAACGATAAAACCATTGTGCCCACCGGGGTCAGATATCCAACAAGTTAGAGTAATAGAAAGGACAGTTTTTTGAAAAAAGCACTCCTCCTCGCTACTGCCATGTTCGGCATGCTCACTTTTACCTCTCCGGCAATGGCCGTTGACGGCTGGAGCAAGGGAACCCTCAAAAATATACGGGTCAGCACAGGCAGGGTCATCATCATTCAAAATACCCCGTCCAATCCCGGGAATTGTGATTCCACTACATATTTTATTTTGGAAGACACCCATAATTTATTTGATCAGGCCTACGCAACCCTGCTCACCGCCCTTTCCATGGATGTTAAAGTGGAGCTCGGTGTCACAGGATGTAGCACCGACCCCACAAGTTACCCTATGATCGATCAGGTCTGGATCCGACCTGACCAGTCATGAAATATTTGCTCTTCCTGTTTCAATTATGTCACCACGTGGCGCGACCAGTAAAGTCATCAAATATTCATAAAAATTAACCATATCTGCATTGAAAAAATTACTCACTCTGCTATACTTGATTTATCGATTCTTAATCGTCTTGGGGGACGTCATTGACGGACATAACCCATTGTAAAAATTGATGATTATGGAAAAGTGATGTCGCGCGAATGTGATTGCTTAAGTTACGAATTCGCGTCGCTATTGGGGGCTGGTTTTGTGCATGGCTGGATAACCTTGGGGGCAGCCATCACAGACCGCTTTCGTGGTTATTTTTTGTGTGTTTTGATCGTAAATATTGGGGGTTCTGTGAAAAAAATCTGTCTTATAACTATTTTCGTTTCAACATTGGTTGCCTTTGCTCATCAAGGCCACGCCGCTGGCTGGGCAACAGAAGCTGTACCAACATCCATTGATATCATGAGGCAAGAAGGTTTTGTCATCAAGGGTGCCTTTGGAAATCAAAATAGTTGCCAAAGGACCAACGAAATTTTTGTTGCTGATACGCATCAGGCCTATGATCAGCTTTATGCAACAGCAATGTCGGCCCTGATGAGTGGTGCAAAGCTTAAAATTTACGTCCATCAATGCACGCTTCTGGGTTGGCATAATCAAACCGCGAATGAGTTGATTTATGGTGGAGTTATGACAATAACGCCATAATTCCTATGGGAGTTAAGATGCATACAGGCGACAACAAAATTTGTTATTTATCGGGGGTTTTATGAAAAATTTTTTTCTTTCTCTTTTTTTGCTTTTAGGTGCAACCAGCACGTCTTACGCGGGCGGGTATCTGACATCGCTTTCAACAGGTATTGTGATAAGTGAATACCTGCTCCATGAAACCGGTGGGATGACTGTATTTACCTCTGGACTGAGCAATCCAGATAGTTGCACACGCGTTGACCGGGTTCATATTGACAAAGATCACAGCCAAATTGAAGTGTACAGAGCAGCCATAATAACCGCCGCAGAAACGGGGAAAAAGGTTGGTTTTTATGCCAGTCACTGTGCAACAACTCATTTTTGGGGTGGCACACAAACGGTTCCGATAATCAGCAACATCTGGATCAGAGATTAACGAAGTACTTATACTATATTGGGGTCTTTATGAACAAATATATAGTATTTTTATTGGCTGTCCTTTGCTTTCCTGTAACAGCCTAGGCAACTGAATCTGTCAGCGGGGGTAAAATGAAGTCAGTCTTAAAAGACAAGTTAGTGAAAATGTAGTCTATCCTAAATTAAGTGTCAAAAACCTGGAAAGAGTCCAATTCGTCCTAAACATAAGTGGTATCTTACATTATCAAACCCTTGCCTCCAATATCCGGACGGGTTACGGTCTTGCTAAATAAACTGACCGAAGGGATCTTGTTTTTTATGAGTGAAGATGTTGTTTCAGATACAGTCGCCGGGACGTGGACGAAGCCATTTGAGCCGCCAAAAGAAATTCCAACACATGCCGATGTCGCGATAATTGGTGGCGGCATTGTCGGGGTATCGACAGCATGGTTCCTGGCAAAGCAGGGTCTTGATGTTGTCCTTTGTGAAAAAGGTCATATTGCGGGTGAGCAATCCGGCCGCAATTGGGGGTGGGTGAGACAGCAAATGCGCGACGCACGTGAGCTTCCGATGATGATCGTAAGTATAAAAATCTGGAAGACGCTATCTGAAGAAATTGGCGAGGATGTGGGTTTTACCCAGGGCGGATGTGTTTATGCAGCCAGAAATGATAAAGAACTAGAGGAATATGAAGCCTGGCTGCCAACGGCGAAGGCGTATGGCCTTGATACGAGGTCATTGAGCAGCGAAGAAGTGGCACAGCACATTCGAGGTGCATCGTTCAAGTGGAAAGGCGCTATTTATACACCCAGCGACGGGCGAGCAGAACCTCACTTGGCGGCCCCGGCGATTGCACGCGCAGCAGAGCAGGAAGGGGCAAAAATTCTCACCAGTTGTGCCGTTCGCGGTATTGAAACAGAGGCAGGACGGGCGTCCGCCGTGGTCACCGAACATGGTACCATTAAAACAGCGAAAATCCTTTGTGCGGGTGGGGCGTGGACGTCTATGTTTTGCCGCTCCATAGATATTAAAGTGCCGCAGCTCAAAGTAAAATGCACCGTGTCACGAACAGAGCCAGGCCACGACATTATGGACGGCGAACTCTGGGAAGATGAAACCGGCATCAGGCGCCGTCAGGATGGTGGTTATACCATTTCCAATGAAGGGTTTCTGGAGCATTCCATCACACCGACCACATTCAGGCATTCTATGGCTTTTCTTCCCGCGCTAAAGTCTGAGTTTGGCAGCCTTTCCTTAAGCATTGGACGTGATTTTTTCCATGAGCTTAGTAGTCCAAAAAAATGGAATTTGGACAGGCCATCACCCTTTGAAGAAACGCGGGTGCTAAACCCAGATCCTAATCCCAGGGCAGTCGCTAAAATGCGACGTAATTTGGATGAAATTTTTCCAGCGATGCGCGACAGAGAACTGGTGGAATCCTGGGCAGGCATGATTGAAACCACGCCGGATGTCATACCCATCATTGAAGAGACGAAACAAATTCCCGGTTTCTATATTGCTACCGGTTTCAGCGGTCATGGGTTTGGCATTGGACCAGGGGCTGGCTTGGCCATAGCGGGCATGATCACTGGCAAAGAAACGGGTATCGACCTATCAGAATTTCGTCTTGGCCGGTTTTACGACGGAACAAAAATTGAGCTTTATAAAAAAGTTTAGAGCACTTTTTATTCTTAGATCACTTTAAAATTGGTTTTTCAAAAAGAAATGTTTCCGTCGGCGCATTGTCGTCAATGTTTCGCGCGCATTCGTGACCAGAATAAACCGCGTGGACAATGAGGCCCGGTGCCTGGCAATCGCCAATAGAGCGAACCGACTTAATGCCAGCTTGGTCCATTTCTTGTACTTTTGACTTTAAATCGTGATAGAGGCCGTCATTAGGCAATTTGTTACCAACAATTATCAGTGATTCACACTTCATTGTTGTTGCTTTGCCATTTTTAAATATGCTTTCAAGCTGCAAAGTACCATTTTCAAAGCCAGTTACCCTATTTTCAAAACAAAGTGTCACGCCAAGCTCGTTCATGCGCTGACGAATTTCATCCGCTTCATTGTTCATGACCGTCCAGGCGGAGACAGCGCTAGCAGGTGTCACAATCGTTACATCGCAGCCTTTTGAAGTCAGAAGTTCCGCAAGGCATCCCCCCATGTAGTAATGATCAAAATCATAAATCACAATAGGGCCTACGGGTACAAATCCTGCCATTACATCGTCAGGTGTATAAACATTTTCCCCCTCCAGTGGTGCAGCAGGGTAGGTGTCCTTTCCAAGAAGTTCTTTTGACCATTTGGCACCTGTTGCGACGACAACATGATCACAGCCAAATTCAAGAATATCGTCTGCTGTAAGCGGGCTATCACGATAAATGTCTACATTGACCATAGTTTGTAATTGCCCAACGCGATAATCACGTACCCGTGCCCAACTTGAAAGGCCGGGTAGGGGGGCTTCCCTTGATACCCGACCACCAAGTTCGTCGGTGGCTTCTGCGAGTGTGGCGCTAAAACCTCGTTGGCCCAAGGAGAGGGCGCATTCAAGGCCTGCTGGACCGGCTCCGACAACGAGGACGCTCTTTTCAGGATTGCCAGCAGGTATATTTACAGGATGCCATTTTCGCCGCCATTCTTCGCCCATAGTTGGGTTTTGAGTACATCTTACTGGCACACCGTCGTGATAAGTCGAAACGCAGATGTTGCATCCGATACATTCGCGTATTTCGTCTTCTTTACCTTCATTAATTTTATTTGGAAGGAAAGGATCCGCGATAGACGGCCTTGCCGCGCCGATAAGATCAAGAACGCCCCGTTTAATTTGACCCACCATTTCATCGGGTGAGGTAAATCGGCCAACCCCGACAACAGGCTTATCGGTTAGTTCCTTTACAAAGCTTGTCCAGGGTTCCTGATGGCCGGAATCATAAAATCGCGCCGTCGCCACTTCACGGTTCCAATCCGATGACTTAATGTCCCAAAGATCGGGCAGATCCGAAAGTGTCGCTATTGTTTCATGAGCTTCAGAAGGATAATTGTTGCTTGGCACCTTTAGCATGTCATCGGTACTGAACCTTGCGGCGACGGCGCAGGTGTCGCCAACGGCTTCTTTTACATCTTCAAGCACTTCACGCATCAATCTGATACGATTTTCAAAACTGCCGCCATATTCATCGGTTCTCTTGTTTAATTTTGACTGAAGAAACTGGTTTGGTCCAAATCCCATTCCGCAATAGACATAGATAATATCAAAGCCAGCGGATTTGGCGCGTTTAGCAGCCTCAACATACCAGCGACGGAGATCCTGAATCTCTTCCTTTTCCATTGGTCTGGATCTGACAAGCGGCATCCAGTTTGGAATATTGGTATTATAACAAATCCCCGAAGCGGACATGGGTGACATACGTGTCATACGATTTGAAGTTGTCCCACTGTGCCACCAAAGTTCAACGCCAGCGAGCGAACCATGCTTATGCACGCTGTCAACAACCAGCGATAGTGACTTCGTGTCATCATCATCCCATAAATGACAAAAAGGAAAGGGGGATTCGTCAGCGCTGGGGTGAATAGAACAATATCCTGTATTTACAACACCCCATCCACCTTCGGCGCGCACTTCTCTCATTCCCGCGTGAACGTGCGGCATACCATTTCCGGTACCCAGGTCATGGGGCACATTATAAAATCGATTTGGTGCCGTCACCGGTCCAATTTTTACGGGTTCGAATAAAACATCGTATCGTGTGTTTCTGGTCATAGCGCATACCCCTTTTGCGTCGTTTCTTATTTCCATAAGTAAACACGCCAATTCTTTTTACTGAATCGTTTTTAGGTCAGATTTATTCCCGTGGCAATGTAAAATTATACGATTGTATAATTTTACATTTAATCGACTTTGCCACCGAGGCTTAACGGGCGATCTTTTTCAGGCAATTCGATCAGCAGAGGTTCCAGAACTTCAATCAGATCTTCCAAATGCTCTTCATAGTGACGCCAGGTGTGGACCGAGCTTCTGTATATGGGTTGGCGAACCTGTTCGGAACTTGCTGTTTTAACGTTGCGGTCTGTTTGATGGAAGTTAACACAGCTTTCTTCAAACCCAAGACCACAGTGGTCCAAAATGCGTCTGATTTGATTTTCCGTGTCATCCACCACATCTTCATACTTCACATCGAGTACTTTCCCCGGCAGAACTTTGTGCCAATGATCCATTACCCTTCTATATTGAAGATAATATTCACCGAGTTCGATCAAGTCATACGTAAACGGCTGTCCCGACGCAAAAAGTTGTTTGTAGCTTCCAAAACAGCTATCAAGCGGGTGGCGCCTTGCATCAATAATTTTTGCATTTGGAAGAATGAGTTCCAGAAGCCCGACATGAACAAAGTTATTTGGGTTTTTGTCGGTAAAATATTGAAAATCGGATCTGTGGCGCTTGGTTTTTTCCATATACAGTGTTCCAAGTTCTTCAAATTTGCTTTGCTCTATATCAATGAGATTGCTTGGATATCTTATGCCTTTGCGGCGATTTTCTGGAATAGTCCGCACGGTTCGCGACAAATCCCTAAGCTCGAACGTTCCTTCAACCTGAGAATGACTGGATAGAATCTGCTCAAGCAATGTTGAACCAGAACGTGGCAGTCCAACAATGAAGATTGGTGCATCGTCCGGGTTGCCAAAACCGGTATTTTTTTCAATATACTCCGGTGTAAAAATGGATTCCATTAAATCAACGACTTCTTCATTGTCCACAGGGTCATAATATTCTTGAGCTCTTCGCAAATTATTGCATTGTTCAAGATAAGAAAATGCCTTGGCATATTCCTTGCGGTTATGAAACTCATGCCCCAGGGCATTGTTGAGCTGTATCTTACCTTCTTCGGTCACTCTTTCGTCGTCGACGAGTTCGATCATTTTCTCAACTTCTTGCTCTTCAAACTTAAATGTTTTCAAGTTTGCGAGGCTCCAATAAGGCTCGGCATGATAAGGGTTGGTTTCAATACTCCTGCGGAATGTGGCAACAGCTTCATCATAAAGCCCGTAAGTGCGGCACGAATTTCCTTTACCACACATAGCACCAACATTATCAGGCGCAATTTCAAGGGCCTCGTCATATACTTCTATCGCTCTGCCGTGATCACCGGAAGATGCATAAGCGGCTGCGTGGAGAATAATAGGTCTGGGAGAAGCTGGCTCCAGCTTTCTGAGGGTAACGGCAACCTCCATGGATTCTTCATATTTATCCTGCTCCTGATATACCTGGAAAAGATCCTGCCAGGCGTGGGTATAGTCTGGTGCGACCTTTACCGCGCGTCCCAAAAGAATTTCGGCTTCTTTGTAAAATTTTCGTTTGGTGCCAAGGGCCGCCCAAAGCCGCATGGCGGTAACATTATCCGGATATTTTAGCAGTATATTTCGGTAGATATCTTCTGCTTCCTCGAACTTTTCCTGCTTTTCCATCTGCACAGCGCGGTCGAGTTCTTTGATCGCTGGATCATTTTCATAAATGCTTTCTTTTAAGCCATCGGCTTTTTCCTGATTACCGGTGATCGTAAAAATCTGGCTTAGCTTCATCTTGGTCTGTTGGCGTTGCGGATTTAACTTTAAGGCGTGCTGAAATGCTTTTATGGCGTCATTGAATTTACCCTGTGCCATGAAAAGGTCACCACAGCCGTCGTAGGCGCGATCAAATTGTGGATATAATTTTACGGCTTTCTCTAGGCGTGCTTGTGCGTCATCAAATCTTTGAAGCCTTATAAGCGCTTGCGCAGAAATACACATGAAATTCCCATCATGTGGAAATTGCTCAAGCACATTGGTACAAACATTTTCAGCTGCATCAAACTCCCCAGCTTTAAGGTAAGCTTGAGCTTGCTTGTACATGGCTTGTTGTTGCTGTTGATCCATTTGCGGGGCCATAATTATATCTCCACTATTCGCCGGAACTAAAAATTACTTGAGTATATCCAACAAAAAACCGACTCTGATACAAAATTACACAGACATTATCGCCATGAATATTTGCTGTAAACTGTAGTTTTCAATAAATGTGATCAACTTTCAGCGAATGTATATGCTGAATCAAAAAATAAAAGGGTTCAATTTTTCGTTGTTAGGTTGCTTTTGGTAAATTGGAAAAAGTGATCACGCAATTGGTCATAGGTGGTCAGGTTTTATTAAATATTGCACATATGTATTTTTATTTAGACGTTATAAAACAGTAAGTTAAGATATTATGATGTCAGACCTAAAGTGAGAAAAATGCCGCAAAATATAAGATCACGATGTTTTTTTGTTGAAACTTTTGTACATGTGTATATCATGTGATCACAAAATATATGAATTTTGCGATCAAGTTTCTTATCCGAATGGAATGATCTTTATCGTGCGCACATTTAGTTTAACATATTAAGTGTTTGAATTTATTCGAACAAAAAGTACAGGGTATAAAGGATTCTTAAAGGGGAAAATTTAATGAATACCAGTTCTACAACTAAGTATAAAGATATCTTGTTAGGCGGGGTTTCGGCCGTTGCGTTAACGACGACAGCCCATGCTCAGGATGGTGGTCAGGATGCTGCCCAGGCACCTGCGACACAAGGTGTTGATACCGTTATTGTGACGGCAACAAAACGTGCCCAGAACGTACAGGACATTGCGTCCACGGTTCAGGCAATTTCCGGTGCGGCCATTGCGGAAATGGGCGCTCATAATGCTGAAGACTACATGCGGTTTATCCCATCCGTACAATTTACATCTTATACACCAGGTTCAAATGAAATTGTATTCCGCGGAATTACAATCGGAACCGGCAGCTACATTGGTCAGGCTGCTGCTTCCATGTATCTCGATGAAACATCACTGACATCATCAGGTGACCAACCCGATGTACGGATGATCGATATCGCCAGCGTTGAAGCGCTTTCCGGTCCCCAGGGAACGCTTTATGGTGATAGTGCTCAGGCAGGTGTTCTTCGGATTACCACCAACAAGCCGGTCATGAACGAATGGCAGGTCGTCATGGAAGGTGGCCTTCGTAAAGGATCGAAAAGTGAGCTTAGCTATGATGTAAGTGCAGTATTCAACGTCCCTGTGGTTGAAGACAGGCTCGCGTTCCGCTTTGTTGCAGAAAAAGCCAGAGACGGCGGCTTTATTAATAACGTACTTGGCTACACGCCGGATGGTCACGCAGACTATTTCTATAACGGTGTAATTCAGGATCAGTTTAATTGGGGCGTTGTGAACAACGCAAACATCGTTGAAAATCGCTGGAACGATGTTGACTATATTACCGCTCGCGCCAGCGCTAAACTGGCTCTGAGCGAAGATTGGGAAGCAACATTCACGATTGTTCATCAGGAAAATGAGTCTACCGGCGACAATGGATACAACCCGTTTGTGGGGGATCTTGAAGTCGTGCAGTTTAATCCGAATCTGCGAAAAGACAAATGGAATATGTATAGTATGACCCTTGAAGGGGATCTTGGTTGGGCACAACTTGTGTCATCCACCAGCTTCTACAAGCGTGATATTTGGAATGATTTCGATGTTACGACCTACGGCAAATATTACGCGCTTTGGGCTTGTTACACATATTATGAAGGCGGTGCAGCATATTCGCCACGCTATTGCTTAGGTCCAAATCCTGGTGACGACGTGCTGTCAACGTCAAGTTATCCTGCTTGGCAAGACAAATTTGCACAGGAAGTTCGTCTGTCTGGCACGGCGGGGCCATTCGACTGGTTGATTGGTGCTTATTATGAAGACAGTACCGATGCCTGGGATGGCTATTTTAATGCGCCACAAAACTTTGACTATCAGGATTCCTTGTCACTGGCTTACTGGGAAGACTTCTATGGTGAAACATATCCAGGTGCGATTGCACCTTGGGGATCCAGTGATGATACGGAATGGCAGCAACACGCGCTGTTTGGTGAAGCGACCTGGCACATCGCCGATACACTTCATTTGACGGTGGGTGCGCGATGGTTTAACCGTAAAAACTCCAAATTCTACAAGGCTTTCCAGCCGGATACCAAGTTGGGGCCTGATTTTGTAACCGGGCCGGCATCTGTGGCCAACACAGGGGACAATACCGAGTTTGTACCAAAAGTCAGTCTCGCGTGGGATTGGAGCGACGACAATATGATCTACGGTCTATATACGAAGGGATATCGACCGGGCGGCACCAACAGAAGCCGTGGTGATTTAAGCAGGCTGGTCTTCCCGACTGTTTATGGACCAGACATTGTCACGAACTACGAATTTGGTAGTAAAAACAAGTTCTTTGATAACCGCTTACAGCTGAACATGAGTTACTACTACATGAAGTGGGAGGATTACCAACTTCAGGTGACTGATCCGAGTTTCCAGGGCTGTGCTGATAGTCCAGAAGAAGGTGAAACAGTATTCTGTGATCAACCGTGGCAAAGTGTTGTGGTGAACTCACCGGGCGGTGCCCATACGGAAGGTATCGAAGTGGACTTTGTGTTCGCGCCAAGCGACCAGTTTACAATTGGCGGTAACGTGACGCACTTAACGGCGGTAACGGACGGTCCATTTGATGTCGCGGGTATCATGGGTGGTGTGGCACTACCGAACGTACCGAAATGGAAAGGGTCGGTCTGGGCCAGCTATTACTGGCCAGTGGAATTTGTTTCCGGCGGTGAAATGTTCATCCGCGCTCAGCATACCCACAAAGGTAAAACCTTCAACAGGCTTGTTGGCTCCACGGCAAACCCGATTCTTGAGAACGCGTCTTACGGGATTACTGACCTGAGTGCCGGTATACTTGCCCATGATGACGGTTGGGAATTCCATTTTTATATCAACAACCTGTCGGACACACGTGCGAATTATCAGAATTCAACGGGTACATTTGATTATCCGTTCTCCAACTCTGGTGCCATGGGTGGTGCTCCCTACACAAATTATCAGAAGCTCTATACCAATAGACCGATGGAGTTTGGAGCAAGGGTTAAATTCAATTATTAACCACTGTGAAGATAGAAATAGAAAAACCCCGCCAGCCAGCGGGGTTTTTTATTGGACTAAATATTTTTTACTGGACAGAATCTCTGTTATCGATGTGCTTAAAGGTAACATTTTGATCGGCCGGGACATAGTCAAAGATCAGGGTCCAACGATCTTCTTTGCCCTTATTCATAACGCTGTGGGTTTTTTGATTGTTCAGCTCATAAACCTTTCCAACTTTAAATTGGTATGGTTTTCCTTCGATCATAAACCGCACACGGGGGTTTGTTGTGATCGGCACATGTATTCTGTGTCCTACATGGAAAGAAGGATGCCCGTCCACATGGGTGGTAATTATTCCGCCAACGGTCAAATTGGCGATCATGCAGCGAATGACTGTACCGCCAGGTGGGTAATGTTCGCTCAGGATCTTGTTCATTATGGGCTCAACATGTTCGGCAAGTAGATCCCAACCATTCTCCTTAGTAACTTCAATTTCCGGCCAAGCTTCATTATCCGTAAACAGCAGCACAACGGACTTCGTGTTGGCGTGTTCTTTATAGGCTTGCTGCCTATATGTATTTTCGTCCCACACTGATTTTTCCAGCGCGAAAATTGCTTCACGCAGTGCGTCGGTGTTAATCTCGCCAAGATCTCTTAAAGGGACCCCGATATCCATGTCTATTCCTCTTGATTACTTTACTAGTACAGCTGCTCGCAATATTGCAATTATAACCCATAGACGAGTAATAAAACAACTAGTCATAAGGCCATATTTCCAGGCCATGAATTGCGTTCCGAATGTCCATAGTCAAATTGATTGTGCTTATGGTTTCTCCGGTTTCAAGGTCATATAGGGACAGCGTTGATGGTGATGATCCACCGATGATATAGCGGTTTTCAAAAATACACATTCCCCTGCCAAAACCCTGGCGGGCGATCTTTGAATCGTCAATTCCTTTAAATTGAATATGAGCAGGATCATAATGTTTAATGGCGAAAGTTTTCGGCGAAGCGCTTCTTGATGCATAAAAGAGGCGGTCGCTCTGCGTATCATTGAACAATACGCCATCTTTGAAAGGTCTTGAGTTATGAGTTCCCGGGGGCAATGAACATACCATCTGAACATCACCTTGGTGACCAACGTGCAAAAGCGCATTTGTATGAAGGCCACTGGTGTATATACCACCATCATCTACATGCACCATATTGATGTGGTGGTTGTTTACGGGCCGGGGGCCGTCCCCGGACGTGGGATCAAACGCGAAACTGCTCCATTGATTTTGCTGATTTAAAATATGAACCGCCCAGAAAAATTTTTCCTTATCAATATCGAATGCAAGAAGGCTGTCGAACCCAGTGGAAGTGAGGAATATAAAACGGTCTTTACGGATGATTTCGTGACAATGCTTTAGATAAGGATTACTCCATGATTTCTTTATTTCAAAATTCTGATCGTAACAAAAGAGCTCATCTGATGCCGCGATATAAATGTCTTCACCATCAAAGGTAATCCCCCTGAGCCCACGGTCAGCACCCCGGCCTTCAAAATCAATGTCTCCTGAATTCCAGTCTACATGTTGAATGACTTTTTCTGTTGCAAAATCAACAGTGTACACCCCGCCGTGGCTTTCACCTTGCTGGCTTCCACGTACCACAGAGGTCGCTATGACCTTTGGTTTGTTCATTATTTGGTTCCCTATAAATTACTTAAAAACACTTGTTTTTTGAAGCTATCTTTATAGCGTACCAAAGGGCTAAACGCAAAGCAGGGAATTGGATCAAAGGAGTTTAATTTTCAGGGAAAAAGTAGGGAGGCGCTTGCCTCCCCACTGAATTGTTTTACTGTCTTCTGCGAACCACTTGATACCCTTTTCTGGTCAGGTATTTAAGTGGCGCACTTAACATATGCACAAGACGGGTGAATGGGAAGATCAAGAAGATGGTCAGCCCCAGTACCAGATGTGTCTTGAAGACCCAAGCCTGGTTCAGAACAAAGTCGGCTGCACCACCTTGGAAAGTGACTATATACTGAGCCCAGTTCGCCAGCGCGATCATCGATGAGCCATCCATATGCTGCGCGGAGTAAGGGATGGTAACCAGTCCCAGTATCAGCTGCACATAAAGGATGATCAATAGCGCGATATCGGAAAAGCGGCTGGTTGCACGAATGCGTTTATCAAACAGCCGGCGGTAAAGCAGCATTGTCATGCCAATAAAGCAGATCACGCCAAATATCCCGCCAGCGACCATTGCAAGAAGCTGCTTTGTCGCTGCCGACATCACCAGATGATAGACAGGTTCAGGCGTTAACAGGCCGATCAGATGACCAAAGAAAAGCAGGATAATACCGATATGGAACAGGTTGCTTCCCATTCGCATGCCTTTTGAACGAAGCAGCTGACTGCTGTCCGCTTTCCAGGTATATTGATCGCGGTCATAGCGGAGAATCGAGCCACCAACCATGACCATGATGGCAATATAAGGATAGATGCCAAAGAAGAACTGGTTTATATAAAGTGCGAAATCTGAGGTCATTTTAGTGTGCTCCTCTGGTTGTTTGCGATTGCTGGATCTGCTCCTGCATCGCTTGACTTGAAATGCTGCAATTGCCGCAGTCCTGATTGTCGAAAGCTTCTGTTTCCTTCCATTCTTCATCAAGTTCATCAAGGGTTTGTTCCTTGATTTCCGCGGCGCGAACCTGCTTGAGGAGCGCCTCGTCCGGCTTCACTTTTGCCAGTGCCTCCAGCGCTTTAAAGAGATGATGATAAGGGCTTTCCCGTTTTTCAAGGCGGATGCCGATGGTGGCGATGACATTGATCGGATCGCCAATTAGATCAACGGCTTCCTCAACAGGGCAACAGGAAAGATATTCAAGAAACAAAGGCAGATAATCAGGAAGTTCCCCTTCTGCCATGTAAAAGCCACGCTCTGCATAACTTTCGATCAAGTTCACCATCGCCTGCCCACGGTCCCGGCTTTCGCCATGGATATGTTCGAACAAATGAAGACAGTGTCCGCGGCCCCGGTCAAACAGAGAGACGTAATCTTCCTGAAGCTCGTAGATATCCTTGGAGCGAAGATGGTCAAGAAACTTCACCACGTTCCTGAAGCTGCGCTTCGGAAGTAGATCTTCAGATTTCAAAACCGTTTCCAGTTCATCAAGATGATCAATCAGATCCTGCTTTGGATAGCTCAGAAGCATCCCTATGATTTTGAAAGTTTTCATGATGATCTCCTTACGTTGCCATTCATGGTGTTTTTGTGGGTCGGGCCGCCAAATAAGTTGGTTCGACCTTCACCGCCTGAACATCCATTGCCAAAGCTGAAGCCGCAGGAAGATCGGGTTTCAAAGGCAATTTCATTATCGAATGGTGTCTCACCGGCATATTCGCGGTGATTGGACGGGATCACGTAGCGGTCTTCATAATTGGCCAAGGCCATGATCCGATACATGTCATCGATTGTTTGCTCGTCCAGATCAACCGCTTTCAGGATTGCCTCGTTGCAGTTGCCATTCACGGTTTTCTCACGCATATATTCGCGCATGGCCATCATGCGTTGCAGGGCGCTTTCGACCGGCTCTTTTTTGCCAGCTGTCAGCATGTTGGCAAGGTACTTCACCGGAATGCGTAGGTCATCCACATTGGGGATCACGCCGCTTCTGGAAAGTTTGCCTTCTTCCATAGCACTTTGAACAGGAGAAAGCGGTGGAATATACCAAACCATTGGAAGGGTGCGATATTCCGGATGAAGCGGGAAGGCCACCTTCCAGTCCATGGCCATCTTATAAACCGGGCTGTTTTGTGCAGCTTGCATCCAGCTGTCTGGAACACCATCCCTTTTTGCCTGACGGATGACTTCTGGATCATGTGGATCCATGAAGATATCAAGCTGGGATTGGTAAAGATCCTGCTCGTTTTCTTCTGACGCGGCTTGCTCGATTTTATCGGCATCATAAAGGATCACGCCCAGATAACGAATGCGACCAACGCAGGTTTCAGAACAAACGGTTGGATCACCTGCTTCAAGGCGGGGATAACATAAGGTACATTTTTCCGATTTGCCGCTGTTCCAGTTGAAGTAGATCTTTTTATAAGGACAGCCACTTACGCACATGCGCCAGCCGCGACATTTGTCCTGGTCAATGAGCACCACACCGTCTTCCTCACGCTTGTAGATCGCGCCGCTAGGGCAGGATGCTGCGCAGGCTGGGTTCAAGCAATGCTCACAAAGCCTGGGGAGATACATCATGAATGTATTATCAAATTCGCCGTACATTTCTTTTTCAATGTCTTTGAAATTGTAATCCTTTGAGCGTTTGGAAAATTCACCGCCCAGGATTTCTTCCCAGTTGGGACCCCATTCGGCTTTTTCCATTTTCTCGCCGGTGATCGCAGAATGCATTCTTGCGGTTGGTGGCGTTGGTACTTCCGGTGATCTTTGCAGCCGGTCATATTCGAATGTGAACGGCTCATAATAATCATCAATTTCCGGAAGATCCGGGTTTGAAAAGATCTTGGAAAGCACACGGAGTTTACCGCCAATTTTTGGCTTAATTTTACCGTTTGCCTGCCGTTCCCAGCCGCCGTTCCATTTGTCCTGGTTTTCCCAGTCTTTGGGGTATCCCACGCCCGGCTTGGTTTCAACATTATTAAACCAGGCATATTCAACCCCTTCGCGGGACGTCCAGACATTTTTACAAGTGACCGAACAGGTGTGACACCCAATACATTTATCAAGGTTTAGCACCATTCCAATTTGAGCACGAATTTTCATTATGCTATCTCCTCATGATTTAGAAGTCCCTGGGCATCAACCGGTGAATCGCAAGTTTGCTCATCGAGCCAGGCAATGTTGTTCATCTTCCTGACCAATACGAACTCGTCCCTGTTGGAGCCAACGGTACCGTAATAGTTAAAGCCGTATGATAGTTGGGCATAGCCGCCGATCATATGGGTTGGCTTTACGGTTGCGCGGGTCACTGAGTTATGGATACCGCCGCGTTTGCCAGTGACTTCGGACGCTGGGGTGTTGGTGATTTTTTCCTGTGCGTGATACATCATGCACATGCCATCCATCACCCGCTGGGAGACCACAACCCGTGCCGCGATGGCACCGTTTGTATTGTAAAACTCCACCCAGTCGTTGTCCTGAACCTCAATTTCACGGGCATCATTTTCACTGATCCAGATGATCGGACCGCCCCGGCTCAAGGTTTGCATTAGCAGATTTTCCGAATAGGTACTGTGAATGCCCCATTTTTGGTGAGGGGTAATCCAGTTAAGGGCTATCTGCTTGTTTCCATTATCAAATTTTTCCGTCACCGGCTTTAGGGTTTTGGTGTTAATCGGCGGCTTATAGAGACAGAAGCCCTCACCAAAATCACGCATCCAGTCATGATCCTGATAGAACTGCTGACGCCCTGTGAGCGTCCGCCATGGGATCAATTCATGGACATTGGTATAACCTGCGTTGTAGCTCACATGCTCGTCCTCCAGTCCACTCCAGGTCGGTGAGGAAATAATTTTTCTTGGTTGTGCCTGAACATCATGGAAGCGGATTTTCTCGTCCTGCTTGGGCAGGGCAAGGTGACGATGCTTCCGACCGGTAACTTTCTCAAGGGCCTGCCAAGCTTTAACAGCGACCTGACCATTGGTTTCCGGTGCCAGTGAAAGCACCACTTCCGCCGCGTCGATGTCGGTTTCGATTTTAGGAAGACCTTTTGAAACACCGCTTTCAGTTACGACCTGGTTCAGTTCTCCCAGGAATTCATACTCTGTTTCAGTGTTCCAGCTTATTCCTTTACCACCATTGCCGATTTTGGTCATCAGCGGGCCAAGGGAAGTGAACTTCTTATAAGTATCAGGATAGTTTCTCTGAACTTCAATGTAAGCAGGCATGGTTTTACCGGGGATTGGCTCAACCTCACCCTTATGCCATTCCTTGACACCTTTGGCCTGAGCCAGTTCAGCAGGTGTATCATGCAGGATCGGCAGGGCAACAATGTCTGTTTCTTCACCCAGGTGACCCACACAAAGTTCGGAAAACTTTTTCGCTATCCCTTTATAAATATCCCAGTCGCTTCGGCTTTCCCAAGCGGGATCGACGGCGCGGCTTAGCGGATGAATGAAAGGATGCATGTCTGATGTATTGAGATCGTTTTTCTCATACCAGGTGGCACTTGGCAGCACGATATCGGAATAGACACAGGTTGTAGACATTCTGAAATCAAGCGTGACCACAAGATCTAGCTTGCCTTCCGGTGCTTCCTCGGCCCATTCCACTTCGCTTGGTTTTTCCATGCCTCGCTCAGCAAGATCCTTACCCAGCACACCATTTTGTGTTCCCAGCAGATATTTGAGCATATATTCGTGCCCTTTACCGCTGGAACCCAGAATGTTAGACCGCCACACAAACAGGTTGCGTGGGAAGTTCTTCGGATTATCCGGAGCTTCGCAAGACATCCTGAGGCTACGATCATTCAGGCGACCGGCCACATATTCTGCGGATGTTTTCCCGGCTTCTTTCGCAAGTTTCGAAAGCTGAAGTGGATTTTCTTCCAGCTGCGGTGCAGACGGAAGCCAACCCATGCGCTCCGAGCGAACGTTACAGTCAATGAGCGAGTAATCCTTCCATTTATCCTTGTCCGCAAGCGGCGAGAGGATTTCATCAATGCCAAGCTTTTCATAACGCCACTGGCTTGAATGATTATAGAAGAAGGATGTGCTGTTCATATGGCGCGGTGGACGGTTCCAATCAAGCGCGAAGGCAAGTGGTAGCCAACCTGTTTGTGGGCGGAGTTTTTCCTGACCCACATAGTGGGCCCAACCACCACCCGACTTACCGATGCAACCACACATCACCAGCATGTTGATGATGCCACGGTAGTTCATATCCATATGGTACCAGTGATTAATGGCAGCCCCCAGGATTACCATGGACCGGCCGCGGGTCTTGTCCGCATTGGCTGCAAATTCGCGGGCGATCTTGATCACTTTCTCGCGGGATACACCAGTGACTGATTCCTGCCATGCTGGAGTATAAGGGGCGATGTCATCGAAATCCTTGGCAAGATTATCACCACCAAGGCCCTGATCAATGCCGTAGTTTGCTACCATCAGGTCGAACACGGTTGCAACCAGCACGTCCCCGTCTTTGGTTTTCACTCTGCGAGCAGGGATTTTGTGTTTAAAGACACTGTCATGATCAGTATTTTCAAAAATGGGCTGATCATTTTCCTGGTTACCAAAGTAAGGGAAGCAAACATCCACCACTTCGTCGTGATTGTTAAGCAATGATTTTTCCGGCCAGATTTCATGGCCAGTGCCAAGTTCCTTGGTTTCAAGGTTCCAGTTGCCTTCTTCGCCCCATCGGGATCCGATGGTACCTTTAGGGATCACCAGTTCATTTTTGTTGCTGTCAATGACAACGGTTTTCCAGTCTGGATTATTCTCCTGATCCATATTGTCATCAAAGTCAGACGCGCGGAGCGTCCGGCCAGCCACAAGCCCACCTTCGGTTTCATCAAGGCGAACCAGGAATGGCATATCTGAATAAAGACGACAATATTCATCGAAGTAATCGCTCTTACCGTCTACATGATATTCCTTAAGGATTACGTGGCCAAAGGCCATGGCAAGGGCTGCATCTGTTCCCTGACGTGGGTTTAGCCACATGTCACTGAGTTTCGCCACTTCACTATAGTCCGGTGTAATGGCAACTGTTTTGGTGCCCTTATAGCGCACTTCAGTAAAGAAATGAGCGTCCGGTGTTCTGGTTTGCGGCACGTTTGAACCCCAGGCCATAATGTAGGATGAATTATACCAGTCGGCGCTTTCCGGCACGTCGGTTTGCTCACCCCAGATTTGCGGCGACGCTGGCGGAAGGTCGCAGTACCAGTCATAGAAACTCATACAGGTGCCACCGAGAAGTGATAGGTAGCGACTGCCCGCTGCGTAAGACACCATTGACATGGCTGGAATTGGTGAGAAACCAATAATCCGGTCCGGACCATACTTTTTGGCGGTATAAATATTGGCAGCGGCGATGATTTCGTTTACTTCGTCCCATTCGCCGCGGACAAAACCACCCAGTCCGCGGACCTGCTTGTAGCTTTTCGCTTTTTCTTCGTTTTCAACGATATTTTCCCAAGCGGTTACAGGGTCGCGGTAGACATTTTTCGTTTCCCGCCAAAGCTTTAGAAGGCGACTACGAATCATTGGGTATTTCACACGAGCCGAACTATAGAGATACCAGCTGTAGCTCGCACCTCTTGCGCAACCACGTGGCTCATGGTTCGGCAGGTCAGGCCTTGTTCTGGGATAGTCAGTTTGCTGCGTCTCCCAGGTAACAAGGCCGCCTTTGACGTAAATTTTCCAGCTGCAGGACCCTGTGCAATTTACGCCGTGTGTAGAGCGGACGATTTTATCGTGAGACCATCGTCCGCGGTACGCTCGTTCCCATGAGCG
This sequence comes from Emcibacteraceae bacterium, assembly GCA_028281625.1. Lineage (GTDB taxonomy): Bacteria > Pseudomonadota > Alphaproteobacteria > Sphingomonadales > Emcibacteraceae > Pseudemcibacter. Next base: position 32,734 of record JANQJN010000182.1, read on the forward strand.
ATTCTCGTTGGTCGTTATGCCGTGCCCGTCTGAGAAGGGCTCCGGTTTTTCACGGGTGAAAAATGTCAGTTTGTCTATAAAGTGGCTCATTTCATTCTTCCTCTATTCAATTCCTTTGCGTTACGGGTTTTGCACATAGGCGTTCTTGCGCAGGTAGAACCACCAGTTGATCAGCACGCACAGTCCATAGAAGGCGGCAAATCCATAAAGGGCGTATTCCGGTGTTGCGGCATTGATTTCTTCACCAAAGACCTGCGGCACGATGAAGGCGCCGTAGGCGGCAACCGCTGAAGTCCAGCCGAGCACTGGTCCGGCCTGTTCCTTGTCAAAAACGATGGCGATGGTTCGGAAAGTGGATCCGTTACCTATGCCAGTGGCAGCGAACAGGATCAGGAACAGCACCATGAAGGGCATAAAATACTCTTCCGGAGTGGCGGATACATAAGCCTGCTTCATGAAGTAAGCAACGCCCAGCGCACAAGCGATCATGATGATGGATATCCACTGGGTTACCCGTGCGCCGCCAAGGCTATCGGACATTTTTCCGCCAATGGGTCGGATCAACGCGCCAATGAAGGGGCCTGTCCAGGCAAACATCAGCGCACTTGGGCCGTTTGGATTTACGGTATCATGGGTCATGACGCCATCCACCATGATATGCTGGAAACCGAAGATCACTTTGATCGAAAGGCCAAAGGCGGCCGAATACCCGATGAAGGATCCAAAGGTCATTGTATAGATGATGGTCATCGCCCATGTGTGCTTGTTTTCAAAAATCTTGTATTGGCGTTTCAGATTTTCACCCAGGTTACCCGGGATCATCTTAAGACCGTAAACAGTGAGTACGATCACGATTGGAAGCACGATCCATTTACTAAGACCAAATCCAGATGTCGGAAGTCCCGCATCCAGGTTCGGAAGCATCAGCCAGTAACCCACGCCAGCAGTGATAAAGCCGATCAGAAGCATCAGGGTTACTTTGGCAAATACAGTAATTGGATTTCCTACATTGGGGGACACATGATCATCCACAATGTTGTTCATCCCAAACCAGCCAGCGATTGCCAATGGGATTAGGAACAGTAGCCACAACCATGTTGCGTTATGAATATAAGTTTCTGTTCCTGCAGGGATTTTACCAATCAATGTACCAGAGGTATTAATCAGCTCCATTGGTTCGCCGCCAAAGATACCAAATGTCATAAACAACGGTACCAGGATTTGCATTGTTGTTACACCAAAGTTACCAAGTCCAGCATTTAGACCAAGAGAGAGGCCTTGCACTTTCTTCGGAAAGAAGAAGCTTATGTTGGACATGGAGGAGGCAAAGTTACCGCCACCAATACCCGACAGGAAGGCCAGCAGCTGGAATTGCCACAGCGGCGTATTGATATCCTGAAGGGCAAACCCGGTTAGTACAGCCGGCACCATCAGCAGCGCGGTGGTAAAGAAGATTACGTTTTTACCGCCGCCCATGCGGATAAAGAAGGTGCTGGGGATGCGCAGCGTCGCACCAGTTAGACCCGCAATTGCGGTCAGGGTAAACAGTTCTGTATTGGCAATTGGAAATCCCAGATTGAGCATCTGAATGGTAATGATGCCCCAGTATAACCACACGGCAAATCCACAGAGTAGACTGGGTATCGAAATCCACAGGTTTCTGGTTGCAATCGCCTTGCCCGTTGCTTCCCACTGTGCTTCGTCTTCAGGATTCCAGTTTTTTAGGTCTTGTGCCATTATTCTTATCCTTTTTTAGCTATCTTGTTTAATTTGATGGAGCACAGCCTCGCTTTTCTTGCGAATATCGGCAGTACGTTGCTGAAGTTCCTCACTTTCTTTCATCAAAGCTTCAAGCTCAGGCAAGTAACGAGGACCACGGAGTGCTTCCGGTGCTTCTTTTTTCTGCATTTGAACGATGGAGACATGCATCCAAAGTAGTGCAATTCCAATAATCACAGTCAGCAGCATGAAGCAGCTGGTCCAGATACCAAGAAGGTCGTTCATAACTCCGAATGTGATAGGCAGTATAAAGCCGCCAAGACCACCTATCAGGCCGACGATACCGCCGACTGATCCCACGTGGTTTGGATAATAAACAGGGATATGTTTATAAACCGCGGCTTTACCCAGCGACATAAAGAAGCCGAGTATGATGGTCAGGGTTACAAATATCCAAAGCGGGATGGTGATGTTAAATTGAATAGGTCCTTCGATGCCTGCCACAGTATAGTCTGTAGAGGGGTAGGACATAACAAAAGTACAGGCGACACAGACAATGAAGGTCCAGTACATCACCCGGCGCGCACCGAAAACGTCGCTCATCCAACCACCGAGGGCGCGAAAAATACTGCCTGGTAGTGAATAAGCAGCCGCGAGCATACCGGCGGTCGCAAGTTCTAGTCCGTAGGCACCTACATAGTAACGTGGAAGCCACAGCGCGAGTGCCACAAAAGCACCGAACACGAAGAAATAGTAAAGGGAAAAGCGCCAAACCTGGATATTTTTCAGCGGCTCCATTTGCTCCATGAAAGTAGCGTGCTTTATGCCTTCTTCTTTGCGGCGCCTTAACGCTGGGTCGTCCTTCGTGAATATATAAAACAGCACGGCAGTGACCAGCAATGCGATGGAGTATACTTGCGCAACACCCTGCCACGCGCCGCCCATGGCAACCAGCAGAAATGGTGCACCAAAGTTGGTGACTGCGGCCCCAACATTACCCATACCGAATATACCAAGTGCGGTACCCTGGCGTTCCGCCGGATACCAGGTGGAAACATAGGCAATACCAACCGCAAAGCTGCCGCCCGCGAGGCCAAGGCCGAGTGCAGAAAGCAGGAACATTGGATAAGTTGAAACTTTCGTGAGCAAAAATGCAGCAAACGAAGTAACAACCATTTGAATGGTAAAGACCAGTCGTCCCCCATATTGGTCAGTCCATACACCGAGAAAAATCCGGCTTAAGGACCCTGTCAGGATTGGCGTCGCGACCAACAAGCCAAATTCCGAATCATTTAATCCCAATTCAGTTTTGATCCGGATACCGATAATAGAAAAGATAGTCCAGACCGCAAAACAGACGGTGAATGACAATGTGCTTGCGCTTAAAGCTCGTTTTTGATCACCGGATGTTACGTTTTGTGTATTCATAGCCTCCGCCTTTCTTTCTTGCGAAATTGCTCCTTTTGTTCAACAACAGAGTTTCACACTAGGCATAAAATTGTTTGACTGCGGTCAAGTTTTGAGTCGATTCTGCGCCTTTACATTGATTTCGCTGCATATTAGATTGGTGTTTGGGAATTATTCACGCGAAGGTGGACGAATAAATGCAGAAGGCTCTCGCATCGTTAGGGCGGGTTTTACATGCGTTCCAGAAGGAGCGTGGTGCCACAGTTTTGTTTCTTGCCAGCAAAGGCCGATATTTTAGCGATAAACTTAGTCAGCGTTTTATGGACACGGACTATGCGATTGAGGAAATCAGCTCACAAGCGCCAAACTGGATAGAGAGGGGCTTAATCGACAGCAGTTCAGGCGATAAGCTTTCTACGCTATTTGAGAATATAAGCAGCATAACCGAAAACAGGCATTCCATACTGAATATGCAAATGGATACGACAAGTTCGGTGGGCACATATAGTCATAAAATTATTGGCCCGATCATCGATATAATGGTTGATCTGGCGTTGAGTGATTCCAAAAATGATTCGTCCTGTGTGAGCGCCTATGCAAATTTTCTCCATCTTAAGGAACGTATCGGTCGCGAAAGAGCACTGGGTGCGCGTGGTCTGGTTCTTGGTGCTTTTGGAAATCCTGAATTCTTAGAGAATTATCAGTTTCTAATTTCAGAGCAAAAATCATATCATGAAACGTTTTTGTCGTTGGCAAATGATGCCCAAAAACGATGTTATGATCGTCACATGGATGACTATGCCATAGTGCGCCTTGAAGAAATGCATGGGGAACTTGAAAGCAACCGGGTAGCGGAAGGATCCTACGATATAACCCCAACTGAATGGTACGACCTTACCACGCAAAAAATTGACCTGATGCACACTGTTGAATTGGAACTTATCGAAACTCTCGCCGGTTCAGAAGCTGAGGGCAACTCAGAAGAAGAGCATGATAATGCCGATGCAATTGATTCTCTCGTTATAGAACAGCGACATAAAGACTTTATTCGCACTCTTTCAATTTTTAAGGGATTGGAGAATAATGTTCTTGATGGACTGTTGAGAAGTGCGACTATTAAGCAATATAATAAAGGTAATTTGCTGTTTTTGCAGGGCGAGCAGCCAAACCGATTATACATAATTTTAAATGGCTGGGTTAAAGTCTATAAAGGCAACGAAAGCGGCGATGAGACAATACTGCAAATGCTCACTAGTGGAGATATGGTTCTTGAATCTGCTGTGTTTTTGAATGCGCCCTATCCGCTCAATGCTCAGGTTTCCAAAAAAGCAATGATCTTATCGCTTCCAGCACCAATTATTCGCGAGCAGGTGAAGAATAACAATAGCCTTGCCCTAAATGTCTTAAATGGTATGTCACTGCATTCACAAGTTCTTATTCAGGATGTGGAAAGTATTCGATTAAAATCCACAACAGAAAGAGTTGGGTGGTTTTTCTTGCGGCTTCTAATTGAGCAGGGGCGCGTAACCAACAGAGTGGAACTGCCATATGATAAATCTCTCATCGCCTCATATCTGGATATGAAGCCAGAGACTTTCTCGAGAACATTAAAGAAATTTCGGGCCAAAGGTTTTGATATAACAAAGGATGAAGTGATTTTACCGAATGTAAATTCGTTGTGTGGTTTCTGTGATCCGGATACTGGTTCCGTGTGCACAAGACACGGAACCACCGATTGTCCTAACCCGGATTGTATACCGGGTGACTTATCGTCATATTAAAGTGTTGTTGCAACCTGTAGCCAAAGTTTTGATGTATCAGTGGCAAAACTGTCTGCGTTATAGTGGGCGTATTTGATCAATACTGTAAACCGATCAAATATTTTCTTGCTTATGGACGCGTCAATCTCTGATCCATAATCCACGGATCCAAAGTCAGACTTAAACTTATGGTAAACCACGGTTATGTTGGTTCCATCAAGTTCGGTGCCAGTATTGGAGGCAACATAAGACGCGGAACCATAGTAATCGCGAAGGCCGCCTGCGGGAGTATTCAGAAACTTATCAGCCCAGCCATTAAATTTGTGGAGCGTTGCAAGTGGTGTTTTAAAGGAGGCGACGCCGCCTTCGCTGCCAAGCGTTTCCAGCCCGCCTTTAATTGTGAGCCCGCTGAAGGAAACACCCGCTTCGATATTGTAAAAATCCACTGAAAAACTAGCTGGGTTATCTTTATAATCGGTTTGATTGGCATATTCTGCCGCGTAAAGAATATTTGTTCCATCGGCAACTTCCTGCGATCCGCTTGCCCGAATACCAAAAGTCTTGCTGTTTAGGCCTTTGACGGCGATGTTATCAAGATCAATTAAATATCCATACCCTTCAATGTTTAGCGCGTTAGTTGCTTTAAAGTTTGCATTTAACAGGTGAGTCTTGGTTTTTAAGTCTCCCATGGGATGATCATTGCCGAAAATCCTGTTGACGTTCCAAACATATCCATATGTTGCTGTTAGTCCCTCGATTGAGTTATTGACAACGGCTACGGCATCATATGTCTGATCATTCTGGCGCCAGCCTACAGTACCGATAAAACGCTGAGTTCCAAGGTTTACGGCTTGTCTTCCGGCAACGAAGGTTGTTCCTTCTATGCCACTATACATCAGCTTGGCTTGATTTACTTCTGTATGGTTAGCATCAATAATCGCTGGATATCCGGTATTGCCATTAATGCCGTTATTGTGATTGCCGCCAAATATTTCGCCGGAATGTTCGAATTCGATGTTGGCGGAAAAACCATTAAAAGAGCCGGTGTTATACCCAAGCTTGGTTCTTAAAGTCGTTGCATTCGCATTGTCGGCAAAACCGTCCTGATCCACTAGCTCATGCCTTAGTCGTAGATTAATATAAGCGTCGCCATTTGAAATTGCGTCCAGGAGACCGTCATTAGAAGTGTCATTATCTTGAGCCATAAGTGATGTAGTGGAAATACCCATTAAGCAGGTGCTTGCCATTAGGATTTTTGTCATTTTTTTTGCAGAAATTGTCATTTCTCTTTCCTTCGATGATTGCTATCACATCTGGAATACGCGTACTGCAAAAAATAAAATTGACGAAAATCAATATTTTTGTCGATTGTTAGTGGCGGACTATCCGGTGTCTGCCAGCAATGGGTTTCGTAATGGGTGCTTTCAAATATGGATGGTTCTTAGCAACGATTAGGCTAGTCTTTACTTTAATGTGTGCTATTATTAAATTACTTATCAGGGATAGATATAAGGATTAAGGGTAGTAATTTATGAAATCTGCTATTCGCGCGCTTGGTCGGGTGCTTCATGAATTTCAAAAAGAACGCGGATGTGTAATTTTATTTTTATGCAGCGGCGGCACCTTACACAAAGACAAAATTACGCAAAGATTTCTTGAAAGTGACTATGCGGTAGAAGAACTTATTTCAATGCTCCCTGATTGGGAGATTAAAGAGGTTTTGAGTACTACTCATATTGATAAAATCATCACTCTCCTTGATAACGTTGCGAAAGTAACCTCCCAGCGGGAGCGAATAATCGATCAGTCCATCGAAGTCAGTGATGCGGTAATCCAATATTGCCACAAAATAATCGGCCCGATTATCGACGCGATGGTAGATTTAGCCCTTAGTGATCCAAATAATAGTTCAAGTAATGTCAGTGCGTTTGCAAATTTTTTGCATTTGAAGGAACGTATTGGACGCGAAAGAGTATTAGGTGCTCGCGGACTGGTTTCCGAAACATTCAATAGCCCTGAATTTCTAGAAAATTACCGCTTCTTGATTTCCGAGCAAAAAACCTATCACGATACATTTTTTGCATTGGCAACAGATCGTCAGAAAGCCTGCTACAACAAACATATGGATGATTACGCAGTTACGCGTATTGACGAAATGCATAAGCAACTGGATCAAACGCGATCAGACCAAGCTTACGATATGTCGCCCGTGGATTGGTACGAACTTGCCACACAGAAAATAATTCTTATGCATAACGTCGAAGTTGACCTGATTGACACATTGACTGACGAGACTGAGCAGGAAGACAAAGTAGAACCAGCGAAAGCCAGTCCGAAAATTATCAACCAGAAACATAAAGATTTTGTATTGACGTTGCCACTTTTTAAAGGGCTGGACGAAGACGCGCTCGATAATCTAATGCGAAATATATCCATTAAAGAGCATAACAAGGGAAATTTGCTTTTGCTCGAAGGGGAGCAGCCCAATCGTCTCTATATTATTCTCGAAGGCTGGGTAAAAATATTTAAAAATAATGCCAGCGGTGATGAGACCATACTTCAAATGCTGACCAGTGGGGATATGGTCCTTGAATCGGCAGTGTTCCTTAACGCTCCATATCCGCTTAACGCGCAAATCAGCAAAAAGGCGTTGATCCTTTCCCTGCCTGCACCAATTGTGAGAGAACAAGTAAAAACAAATAACACCCTTGCGTTAAATGTTTTAAATGGGATGTCTTTGCATTCTCAGATGATGATCCAGAATGTGGAAAGCGTGAGATTAAAATCAGCTACTGAACGGGTTGGATGGTTTTTTCTTAAGCTTTTACTCGAGCAGGGACGTGTGCCGGATATGATTGAGCTGCCGTATGATAAATCTCTCATCGCATCATATCTGGATATGAAGCCGGAAACTTTTTCAAGAACACTTAAGAAATTTCGAAATCGTGGTTTTGAAATACGAAAAGATGCGGTCATATTGCCAGCAGTGAACGCGCTTTGCGGCTTTTGCGATTCTGATCTTGGGTCAATTTGTAGTCGGCACGGGACACCAGACTGCCCCAATCCGGATTGTGATCAGGCCCAAGTAGCGAATTTCTAGTAAAATACTATCCGTCGCTTTCCAAAATACAGCGATCAAAAATATCAATGTTTTGTGGGAAATATTCGTCAAATATTGTCGCAACTGCGCGGCGGTAGTGACTACCTTTCTTGGTCAGCTGGTATGTGTCCTGATTCTTTTGAAGGATTCCCTCTGAAATCAGTTTGGCAAGCGCAGATTGTTCTTTGGCAAAATTTTCATTTACACCATGTCTTTCAGCTACCGCGTGGGGGTTAAATCGCGAGAAACACATCAAATCTGAAATAATTTCCCGTCTCATCAAATCATTGGTTGATGTGCGTAGTCCATGTTCGACAGGGAGCTCTGCTTTAGAAATATTTGCGATATAGTCTTTAATTGAAGATGTGTTCTTTGCGAAACCCTCATTGAAAGAACTGATCGAAGAAACGCCAAGCCCGATCAGAGTGCCAGCATTGTCGGTCGTGTAACCCTGAAAATTTCTTCTGAGGGAGCCTTTCTTCTTTGCTAGGGATAGTTCGTCTTTAGGCAGGGCAAAATGATCCAAGCCGATTGCATCATACCCTTCAGCGAGCAAAATAGCAGATGCGAGCTTAAACATTACCAAGCGTGATTTGCCATTTGGAAGATCTTCGGAGTTGATCATTTTCATGTGTTTTTTAACCCAGGGCACGTGAGCATATCCAAACAATGAAATGCGATCAGGTTTAAGTTTCGCCGCTTTTGAAACGGTGTTCTTAATTGATGAAATGGTCTGATGGGGCAATCCATAAACCAGATCGAAATTGATTTTGTCGATGCCCTGATTTGTGAGCCATCTTATGCATTCTTCTATAAGTTGCTGAGACTGAATCCGATTGATGGCCGTTTGCACATCAGCGTTAAAGTCTTGTATGCCGATGCTGACCCGGTTAACACCGCTTTTAGCATAGGCTTTAACCTTATCTTCTGAAAGGGTCCTCGGATCAATTTCAACGGCTATTTCCGCATCAGGTGTGATCGTGAAATTAGCACGCACTGTGTCCATAATCTTTTTAAAATGCTCCGGCGCTAAAATTGTTGGCGAACCACCACCAAAGTGCACATGACTTACAATTTCAGCGCCGGAATGTTGTGCAACCAGTGCAATTTCTTGAACAAGCGCATCAACATATTTCGCAACGACATCATATTTATTGACCACCTTCATAAAGCACCCACAGAACCAGCAAAGCTTGCTGCAATAGGGAATATGAATATAGAGGCTTAAATGTTCGTCGTTTTTAAGGGATGTTAGCCAAGTGGCGTATTTGTGTGCACCAAGCTCCTTGAATTCAAGGGCGGTGGGGTAACTCGTGTAACGAGGTAATCTCTTTATTTTGGTCTGGACGTTCATACTGATTTTTTTTCTTTAATCGCGAACTGTGATCGGCACCCAAATTAACATGTGATAAAGTGGGTGCCGATTTATTAGTATTAATGAGCAAACAGAACCGGGCGCTTCTGATTGCTGATCAAAGTTTTGGTGACGCCACCGAATACAAGCTCCTGAAGGCGCTTATGGCCCCAGGCACCGGAAACGATCAGATCAGCGTCAATTTCTTCGGCTGTATTCAGAATGCACTCATGCACAGAAGCCTGATTGGATTTGGTCATCGCTTCAGCATTGACACCATGGCGTGAGAGATGCACGCAGATATCAGCTTCCGGCAGCTCTTCTTTTTTGTCATCTGAAATGGTAAGGACAGTGACTTTGTCGGCTACTTTTAAGAAAGGTATCGCATCACTTGTTGCTTTTGCGCTTTCACGGCTGCCGTCCCATGCGACAAGTACATTCTTCGGTGCCGCTGAGCAATTTCCGGACCTTGGAATGGCTAGTACAGGTTGACCACTTCCAATAATAAAGTCATTTATATAGTCCAGAATGTCATCATAGCTCTCGCCTTTTTGACTGACGATTGTTACATCTGATGCTCGTGAGTAAGTATATAAATAGGTAAGCAGATTGCCCTTTTCTTGACACCAGTCGAAGCGTACACCGGAGTTTTTCAGCTTGGTTTCATACTTCTCTCTTAGCTTTTCAGCTTCGTCTTTCGCTTCCTGCTGGAACTGACTGTAAAGTTCTATGGAGCTTGTAAAGTCATGGTGAATGGCATGAGCCATATTTTCTAGCGGAGTCAGAATATGAAGCGCCTGAATATGGGCATCATGTTTATTTGCAAGATCAATCGCGCAGTCGATTCTTTCTTCAGCGCCCTGTTCATGGCAAATTGGAACGAGTATTGTTTTTATCATGGTTATTATCCTTTGGTTTGGTGGTTTCGTTTAACATCTCTAAGTATAGAAATTGGTCAGTACTAATGATTGACGCAGGTCAAGTTTTTGACGAATCTCTAATCTTTTTCGAAAAGTCCCAAAAATCCCGATAAGTGGTTCAATTTAAGCCCAAAAGACTGGATTCTTGACGTAGGTCAATTTTAGTTTTCCGGAACTCATTTAGTTCTTTTTGCTAGATGCATTTTTATGCTTTCTGTAGGAATAGGAAATTACTATGAATGACCAAGATTACTTACCGCGAGTAAGCGGCTTTTCAAAAAGTTTAGTGATTATGGCGTTGGGGCTAGGCGCTGTATTAATGTTGATTGTTGCCGGTCAAACTTCGACGCCAGCGATGCAGGTGCATGCGCTGATTATGATCGTTGCTTTTTTGATCGGTATCATGTTCACCGCAAATATGGGGTTTGATAGCGACGGCAAAATCGACGCTGAAAAATCCGCAGCGGGTATATATTACAATGACAAGATCGTGAAAGTAGGCGTTATTGCCTCCGTATTTTGGGGTGTTGTCGGATTTTTGGTGGGTGATGTTATTGCCTGGCAACTTTCCTTCCCCGATCTTAATTTCGATCTTCCCTGGACAAACTTTGGCCGACTAAGACCACTGCATACCTCCGCAGTGATTTTTGCGTTTGGCGGTACTGTTCTTCTTACAACGTCTTTTTACGCGGTGCAGCGTACCTGTAAAGCGCGCCTGTTTGGTGAAATTGCACCATGGTTTGTCTTCTGGGGTTATCAGCTGTTCATCGTGCTGGCGGCAAGTGGTTATGTTCTTGGTATCACTCAATCCAAAGAATATGCTGAGCCGGAATGGTATGTTGATCTTTGGCTCACTATTGTCTGGGTGGTCTATTTGATCGTGTTCCTGGGAACATTGTGGCGCCGGAAAGAGCCGCACATTTATGTGGCGAACTGGTTCTTCCTCGCGTTTATTGTCACTGTGGCGATGCTTCATGTGATTCATAATATTTCAATTCCGGTAGCGTTGGTGGAAAGCAGAAGCTATTCCATCTTTGCCGGTGTTCAGGGCGCACTCATTCAATGGTGGTATGCCCATAATGCTGTTGGCTTCTTCCTGACAGCGGGCTTCCTGGCCATTATGTATTATTTTATGCCAAAGCGCGCGGAACGGCCGGTCTATTCCTACCGCCTTTCTATTGTGCACTTCTGGTCACTGATATTTCTTTATATCTGGGCGGGTCCTCACCATCTTCATTATACAGCGCTGCCTGACTGGGCGCAGAACCTTGGTATGACCTTTTCGATCATGCTGTGGATGCCTTCATGGGGTGGCATGATCAACGGTCTGATGACCCTGTCTGGTGCCTGGGACAAGCTGCGCACTGACCCAGTGCTTCGTATGATGGTCTGGTCACTTGCATTCTACGGCATGAGCACCTTTGAAGGCCCGCTCATGTCCATCAAGGCGGTAAACGGCCTCAGCCACTATACAGACTGGACCATTGGTCACGTACACTCTGGTGCACTTGGGTGGGTTGGCTACATCAGCTTTGCAGCTCTTTACTGTCTGGTGCCATGGCTTTGGAAGAAAAAATCACTTTACTCTCTTAAGCTAGTGAACTGGCATCTCTGGATCTCCACTGCAGGTATCGTGCTTTACATCTTCTCCATGTGGGTTGCAGGTGTGGTTAAAGGCCTGATGTGGCGCGCTTACGATAGCCTGGGCTTCCTGGAATATTCATTCGTCGAATCAGTTGTGGTCATGCACTGGCCATACATTATCCGTGCTGTTGGCGGTCTTCTGTACCTCGCTGGTGCGCTGATCATGGCCTACAACCTTTGGAAAACTGTACACGGCGAAACTGAACAAGAACCTCAAGCACTGGCTGATAAAGCAGTTGCGTAGAAAAGGTGGGACAAAAAAATGAAAATCAAACATGAAATATTTGAAAAAAATTCAATGATCCTGCTGGTGGCGACACTGATTACTGTCTCCATTGGCGGCCTGATTGAAATTGCACCACTTTTCTATCTGGAAAACACCATTGAAAAAGTGCAGGGCATGAGGCCCTATACGCCGCTGGAACTGGCGGGCCGTCATATTTATATCCGTGAGGGCTGCTATGGTTGCCATTCGCAGATGATCCGTTCAACCCGTGATGAAGTGGAAAGATATGGTCATTATTCGCTGGCAGCAGAAAGCATGTATGACCATCCGTTCCAGTGGGGTTCAACCCGTACAGGTCCGGATCTTGCCCGCGTGGGTGAGAAATATTCAGACGAATGGCACCGGGAACATATGATCGATCCAAGATCCATCGTGCCCGAATCCATCATGCCTGGCTACCCGTTCCTAGCCACAACTGATCTCAAGTTTAAGGATATCGGCAAGGATCTGCGGGCAAACCAGCTGGCCGGTGTACCGTACACTGATGAACATATTGAAAATGCCTACAATGATCTACAGGCTCAGCTTGATGAATTTTCAGATTATTATGATGGCTTTGTGGAGCGGTATCCGACAGCAAAAATACGCGACTATGATGGTGATCCGTCACGAATCACGGAAATGGACGCGCTGATTGCTTACATGCAAATGCTAGGTACATTAGTCGACTTTGACCTTTATAACGCCGCAGAAAACGACAGATAGGAGCAGAACATGGAACAACTATCGTATCAAGATGTATCGGGATTTGCTCTGAGCTGGGGACTTGTATTTCTCGTAACGTTATTTGCCTGCGCTGTAGGTTACGCCTTCTGGCCTGGCAACAAAAAGAAATTTGATAAAGCATCCAATAGCCTGTTGGAGGAAGAGTAAAATGTCAGATAAAAATGAAATTGATGAAGTAACAGGTACCGCAACAACCGGTCACGAATGGGACGGTATCAAAGAACTGAATACTCCGATGCCGCGCTGGTGGCTCTGGACCTATTACATAACGGTGATCTGGTCTATTGGATATTGGATTGTTTACCCGTCCTGGCCATTGATTGATGACTATGTGAAAGGGATTTGGGGCACCACACAAAGGCAGGTGGTTGCTGAACAACTTGAAGTAGCCATGCAGGAAAGAGCAGTTTATGGGGAGCGCCTCATGAATTCTGATTTGGAGACCATAAGAAGTACACCGGACCTCCTTAATTTTGCTATGGCAGGCGGCCGTGCATCTTACGGCGATAACTGCGCGGGTTGCCATGGATCAGGTGCCCAGGGCTCAATCGGCTACCCGAACCTCAATGATGACGAATGGCTGTGGGGCGGAACGCTGGATGATATTCACACAACCATAACAGTAGGTATCCGCTCGGTGCATGAAGACACTCGCTTTAATGATATGCCGGCGTTTCTCCGCGATGAGCTTCTTTCAGAAGAAGAAATTGAAGAAGTGAGTGACTATGTTCTTTCACTTACCGACAATTCATACAGAGCGACAGAAAATGGTACAATGCTGTTTATGGATAACTGTGCCGTTTGTCACGGTGAGGACGCCAAAGGACTAAGAGAATTTGGAGCACCGGATTTAACAGACCAGATCTGGCTCTTCGGTCAGGACCGTGATGCGGTGATCGATGTGGTTTCCTACAGCCGTAAGGGTGTGATGCCAACATGGTCAGGTCGTCTCGATCCGACAACCATTAAGGCGCTTGCCGTATACGTACATTCCTTAGGTGGGGGTGAATAAAAGGTTTCAATTATGAACCAGGACCCAATTATCCCTCATAAGCTCGTAGAGCGGGCAGATGTTGAGCCGGTCAAAAAAACCGACGAGATGCCCCTCTATGAAAAGAGGAAAAAAATATATCCCAAACGAGCGTTCGGTAAATTCCGGACGTTCAAATGGGTCGTAATGCTAATCACTCTTGGCATTTATTATGTAGCGCCATGGCTTAGATGGGACCGCGGTGAAGGCGTTCCCGATCAGGCCATTTTAGTGGATGCGGTAAATACCAGATTTTATTTTTTCTTCATAGAAATCTGGCCACATGAGGTTTACTACATCATCGGTGGGGTGTTGCTCTTTGTATTCGGGCTATTCCTGTTTACCAGTGTGTTTGGTCGGGTTTGGTGCGGTTATACCTGCCCACAAACGGTGTGGGTAGATCTTTTCCTGGTGGTTGAACGCTTTTTTGAAGGCGATCGTAACGAGCGGATCAGACTGGATAAGGCACCATGGGGCATTAAAAAAATTGCCAAGAAAACCATCAAACATATCACTTGGCTCTGGATCAGTGTGCTGACCGGTGGAGCGTGGGTTTTCTACTTTACCGATGCACCAACACTTTATCAGCAGTTTCTGGTTTTTGAAGCGCCGACCACCACATATCTGTGGGTTGGCATATTTACTGCGTTTACCTATGTGTTCGGTGGCTTCTCTCGGGAACAGGTTTGCACATACATGTGCCCGTGGCCGCGGATCCAGGCAGCGATGATGGATGAACATACGCTTGCGGTCAGCTACAGATATGACCGTGGTGAGCCACGGGGTCCCCACAAAAAAGGTACCACTTGGGATGGGCGCGGTGATTGTATTCAATGCCGTCAATGTGTGGTTGTTTGCCCGCAGGGGGTCGATATACGCGAGGGATCACAGCTTTCCTGTATCCAATGCTCGCTCTGTATTGATGCCTGCGATGAAGTAATGGAAAAAATTGGTCGTCCGAAAGGATTGATCGCTTACGATTCTGCCGCCAACTTTGAAAGACGGGCGCAGGGTAAAAAATCAACACTCAATATTTTTAGACCCAGAGTGCTGATCTACACTGCAATGCTTTCGGTGATTGGTCTTTTAATTCTCGTTAATCTGCTAGGAAAGTCAGAACTTAATCTGAATATTTTAAGGGACCGAAATCCTGTTTACGTCACCTTGGCAAACGGTGAGATCAGAAACGGGTATACTGTCAAGCTCCTGAATATGTCAGGCGTGCCACAGGTTTACACCATCAGTGTGGACGGGCTTGACAATTATCAGATGCAGATTGTCGGTATGGATAGAGCTGATGGGCAAACCGAGCATGATATTCCCGTTGGCGCCGATGAAATCAGATCTGTGAAACTATATGTCTCAGCGCCGAGGCAATCGCTTAACAGCGAAAGTATCGATGTTGATTTTGTGATTTCGTCGCCAGGTGGCGAAACTCTGGTGGAAAAACAAACCACTTTTAAAGGACCGAGAGGATAAGGGTATGGAACAAACACTTGAGAATAAGAAGAAAGTTACTGGCTGGCATGTATTGGCAGGATTTCTGGCTTTCTTTCTGACGATTTTTACGGCCAACGGCATCATGACTTACTATGCGCTTGGCACTTGGCAAGGTGTTCAAACTGAAGATGCATACGTTAAAGGTTTAAACTACAATCGTCAGATCGAGCAGGCTGAGCAGCAGTATAGTTCCCAGTGGAAACTGGCTTTCGATCAACTCCCTAAGCTGCAAAATGGCGACCGCGTTGTTGTGTCACTGGCCCATCCAACCTATGACAAGGATGTTGTTTCTGTTTCAAGCGCTTTTGTGCGGCCAGTGGAGCGTGGGTATGACTTTGATGTCGCACTCACTCACGAAGGCAACCAGCTTTATGCTGCCCCGGTAAATTTCCCGCTTAAAGGAAATTGGAAAGCTGAAGTCACTGTGACCTTTAGCGATGGTGCCGAAATGTATCTGAATGACCGGATGGAGATTAGGTAATCATAATGTCCCAGGATCAAAAAACAGTCGAACAATTTGTGGTCGAAGGCCTAAGCTGCCCATCCTGCATCCGTAAAGTGGAAGGGGCACTTCGTGAAAACCCGAAGGTGGGTGATGCACACTTGAATTTATCGACCCAAAGGCTTTCTGTTAAATGGGCCAATGACAATGATATTGGCCCTGATGACAGTTTACTTGTGATTGATATTCTAGGTAAAATTGGCTTCAACGCGTTCCCACTACGTGAACAAAAAAGTGCTTCGGATGAAAAAGAGCTGCGCACTTTGCTGAAAGCCATTGCGGTAGCGGGCTTTGCGGCCGCCAACGTTATGCTTCTATCCGTATCTGACTGGTTCGGTGCGGACATGGGCGAAAACACTCGTCAGCTGTTTCAGTGGGTATCGGCACTGATCGCACTTCCCGCAGCAGCCTACGCCGGTCTTCCATTTTATCGATCCGCGTGGAATGCCATCAAAAACAAGCACCTTAATATGGAAGTGCCAATTTCCGTGGCTGTGATTCTGGCTTGCGGCATGAGCCTTGCACAAGCGATACAGGGCAACGGTGAAACATATTTTGATGCTGCAACCATGCTGCTGTTTTTCCTTCTTATCGGTCGCTATCTTGACCGTAAAATGCGTGCAAGTGCGAAATCAACAGCACAAAATCTTGTCAGTCACCAGTCATTCTTCGCCAATCTTTTGCAGGATGACGGTTCAGTGAAAAAAGTAGCGTTGGAGCAGGTAAATCCAGGTGATATCATCCATATTGGATCTGGAGAACGCATTCCGCTCGATGGGCGCGTTAAACATGGTTCTTCCGAAATTGACGCGAGTCTCATCACTGGCGAAACCACGCCCGAAAAAGTGAATGTAGATAGCAACGTATTCGCAGGCACCATAAACCTGGGTCAGCCGATTGAAGTGACAGTGGAGAATACTTCCGGTGCCACTATTCTTGATGAAATTATCCGGCTTATGGAGAACGCTGAGCAAAACCGGGCGAAATATGTGCGATTAGCCGATAAGGCGGCGAGCATATATGCCCCTGCGGTTCACTTGCTGGCACTTGTGACCTTCCTTGCGTGGTTCTTTGTGGCGGGTATCAGCTGGCAAGAATCACTTATCACAGCGATTGCTGTGCTGATTATCACATGTCCT
Source organism: Emcibacteraceae bacterium (assembly GCA_028281625.1). Taxonomy (GTDB): domain Bacteria; phylum Pseudomonadota; class Alphaproteobacteria; order Sphingomonadales; family Emcibacteraceae; genus Pseudemcibacter. The sequence continues at coordinate 49,821 of JANQJN010000182.1, forward strand.
TGTGCGTTAGGACTTGCGGTTCCGGTGGTACAAGTGGTCGCGTCAAGCAGGTTATTCAAAGCGGGGATACTTCTAAAATCCCCGGATGGGCTTGAGCGCATGGCCGAAATCGATACCGTTGTGTTTGATAAAACAGGATCTCTTACACTTGGTGAGCCGCAAGTCGATAGCTTTGATACTGCAACTGTTAGTGAACTTCAAATTGCGGCAGCGATGGCAGCACGGTCGAGCCATCCGCTTAGCCGCGCCTTCGTTGCATTTTGTGAAAAACGGAGAATTTATCCTTCCGAACATATTGAACAAATCGAAGAGGAGGCAGGCCTGGGATTGAAGACCATACTAAACGGTCAGGAATACCGCCTTGGGAACCGAGAATGGTGCAACATTGAAGACGAAAGTGGTAAAACTATAAACCAAAGTGAGATCTGGTTTGTCAGTGCCGCTGGCCGAAATGTTCAATTTACGTTTAAAGATAAGTTACGCAGTGATGCCAAAGAATGTGTTGATTGGCTCAAGGGCAATAAGCTTGATGTTATCATTTTATCTGGTGACAGAATGCCCGTGGTTAAAGAAATGGCGGAAACTTTAGGAGTTCAGGATTATTTTGGAGAAATAAAACCGCAGGATAAAGCCGCTAAGATTGAAGAACTTAAGAAGTCAGGGCGCAATATCCTGATGGTTGGGGATGGGCTCAATGATGCACCGGCACTCGCTGCTGCCAATGTATCAATATCCCCTTCAACAGCGGCTGATATCAGCCAGACCGCTTCGGATTTTGTGTTTCTTCCCAAAGAGCTATCAAGCCTGATTGAGGCCTATAAAACATCTAAACGTAGCCGCCGACTGGTTTATTGGAATTTCTCACTGGCGGCGCTTTATAACGTTATTGCAATCCCATTTGCGGCCTTTGGCTTCCTCACACCGCTAGTTGCGGCCCTCGCCATGAGCGGCTCGTCAATTGTTGTCATACTAAACGCGCTCAGACTAAATCTTGGTGCGCCGATGAATTCAGAAAGGATCAAACAATGAATGTACTGGCATTTCTCATACCTGTAGCCTTGCTCATGGGGCTTGGCGGACTGATTGCATTTCTTTGGTCCCTTAAGTCCGGACAGTTTGACGATTTACAAGGCGCCACATACCGTGCGCTGTTTGAAGAAGACGATATAGGAAAAACGGAATAACCAAATATAGTTTTTTTATATCTACTATAACAAAAAGAAAATATAATAAGAGCTGGATATATGTTTCTCGATATAGGGAGGCGTTTTTGAAAGGCTCAACATGCAACCGCATATAATGGAAAATCAACTGATGCCACGGCTTAAGTTTAGACAGCTTAAGCTATTGGTCACGGTTGGCGAAAAAGGCAATATCGTCAAAGCATCCAAAGCGCTGAATATGGCGCAGCCAGCCGCCACCAAAATCATTTTAGATCTGGAAGCGACATTGGGACTAAAGCTTTTTGATCGGTCGCCGCGTGGGGTCACACCGACCATGTATGGGGATATTCTGATCCGCCATGCGAAGTTGATCCTTTCGCAACTCAAGCAAATGAGCGAAGAACTGACATCTGTTCACCATGGCGCAAGTGGCCGGGTTTCGGTGGGCACATTGCTGGCCGCTGCCCCGGCTCTGCTCCCCAAGACCATTTCCATGATGCAGGAAGACCGACCTAATATCTCCATTGCGCTCCATGAAGGCACAAATGATGTTCTGATGCCGGCACTCAGGGTGGGAGACCTGGACTTCGTGGTCGGAAGGCTGCCTAAATTTCGTGGCCGCGAAGGATTGGTGCAGGAAGCCCTTTACAATGAGCCCATTGTAGTTGTGGCGCGAAAAGGGCATCCGCTTGAAGGAAAGAAAAACCTGAAGATGAGAAAGCTGGCGGAATATGTCTGGATATTGCCGCCCGCACAGACCTCACTGCGTAGACAAATTGAAGCATCCTTTCAAAATGAAGGGGTCGAGCCGCCAATTAATTCTGTCGAGTCCATTTCGATCCTCGCAAACCTTAAGCTGCTCATCGAATCCGACATGCTGGCAGTAATGCCGCTGCAGGTGGCCCTTTCCAATGAAGGGCTCTGTCAGTTGGACGTTAGAATAGAGGCGGCACTTGGCGCAGTGGGGGTCACGATGCGCGCCAGTGATGAACTTACACCTGCCGCGCAATATTTCCTTGAAACATTAAGGGACGCTGCTAAACAGGTTGTTGCAGATGAATATCTCATCGCAACAACCAATTCCGATTAAGGTTAAGGTCTGAGCGGCCAAGGTTCATCAGGCATATCAAATTTTGGATCACCCAGCATTGGACTTGAAAGCAGGTAAATGCCATGATTGGTAAAGAGCCAGAACAGGTTCCTGTCATATTCCACATATACTGAATGGCTTAGGTTGCCGCGTGCAAAGCCCGGAACCCGTTCCTCATCAAAGCGCGGCACAAAATATGCTGCAAGCTTTGGATCCGTTGGGTCCGTAGTATCAAATACCTGAAGACCTGCGTTATAGAAATTGTATGGAAGTACACCTTCACGGGACTCGCCGGGCTGCGTATAATAACCGGTCCGTTTGGGACCGAAACTGCCGCGACGCTGGCAATAATCGGTAAAGGCCGCTCCTTCTGGTGCTGTCGGGCGCGGTAGGACACCAACTTGCTTTGGGTTTTCTGGATCATTCACATCAATGATGAACACTTCCTTGTAGGGCTCCCAGCAGTCTTCG
>JANQJN010000019.1 GCA_028281625.1 Emcibacteraceae bacterium
TTAACTATTGGTAAATGTTATGAAAATTGGTCCACAATCACAGACTCTGGTCTCACTTCATTCCTTGCTGGATGCATCGAAACAACAGCAGCAGATCCAGCGTGAGCAGCTCCAGGAAAAGAAACTTGAAGAAGGTAGAGACAACAGAATTGCCGCTCGAAACAAAGAGCGCGAAGAATTAATTCAGCAAAATCGTGATGCGCTTCGTAAAATTCAGGATGATATCCGTCTTAAAAATCTGCGCAAACTTCAGGAAAGTGAAGAGTTTGAGCAGGAACAGTCCCAGTCAAAGAATTTAAACCTGCGCGAGAGTTTTCAACCAGCCTCCTTGGTACCGGATCAGCCCGCTTTTGAAAAGCTGGGTCAAATCGTTGATATCAAGATTTAACCTTCCGCTTCGTCTTCTTCTATTTGATGTTTCATTATGATCGGCATTTGCGCGAACGCGAAAACAAAACTCAGTGGCATAAAGACCCAGATTTTTGCACTGATCCAATCGGCGTTTGAAAGATTTCGCCACAGTACTTCATTGAGGATTGCGCAACAAATGAAGAATAGACCCCAATTGCGGCTCATTTTCATCCAGGCAATTTCCTCAATCGGTGGCATCCCTGCTTCCATAAGATTTTTAAGCAGTGGCTTTCCAAAAGCAACACCACCAAGCAGCGTTATCGCAAACAAGGTATATAGAATTGTTGGTTTTATTTTGATGAATATCTCGCTATCAAAATAAACAGTTAAGCCGCCAAAAACACCCACAAGTCCGGCAGAAATCCAAAGCATGACCGCTATTTTCTTAAGCAGAATTTTTGAAGCAACCATGGAAATTGCCATCGCCACCATGAATACCTGTGTCGCGGGGATCAGGCCTCCAACACCATTTTCGTCTGAATAATGGCTATTTGCGTAAAAGAACACAACCAGTGGGCCAAGCTCGATTAGCAGCTTTATTATTTGATTCATTTTATACCCTTTACTCTATTTCCACGCCGACCAGCATTTTTGAAAAATCGCTTGGATCAAACGGCTGAAGATCATCAATACTTTCGCCCACACCAATGGCGTGGATTGGAATTTTAAACTTCTCTGCGCAGGCCACAAGCACGCCCCCACGTGCAGTACCATCAAGCTTGGTCATGATGATACCAGATATGCCAGCCATTTCCTGAAATGCTTCCGTTTGCAGAATCGCATTCTGTCCCGTCGTGGCATCCAGGATCAATACTGTATCATGGGGGGCCGTCTCATCAAATTTTTTAATCACTCGGATGATCTTCTTTAGTTCATCCATCAAATGGCTTTTATTTTGAAGCCGTCCGGCTGTATCGATCAGCAAGATGTCAGTGCCGGAATTTTTGGCTTGCTCAATGGCATCATAAGCAAGTCCCGCTGCATCACAGCCTTCCTTGCCGCTAACCACTGGGACGTCGTTGCGCTGCCCCCAAATTTGCAGTTGCTCATTGGCGGCGGCGCGGAATGTGTCCCCTGCTGCAAGCATCACGGACTTACCCTGGTTCTTAAATTTTTTTGCGAGCTTTCCGATGGTAGTGGTTTTACCTGCGCCGTTAACACCAACCATCAAAATTACATGAGGGCTATGTTCTCCACTTACAGTCAGTGGCACCGCCACATCCTGCATAATTTCGCCGATTTCTTCCGCCAGTGCCTGCTGCACTTCTTCCGCAGAAATGGATTTATCGAAACGGTTTTTTGAAAGACGGTCACATACCCGCCCGCTGACGGCGACACCCAAATCTGCCATGATCAGCAAATCCTCAAGTTCCTCTAGCGTAGAGGCATCAAGGCGTTTTTTGGTAAATATACCGGTAATGCCCTCTGTGAGGGCGGTTGAGCTTTTCTTTAGCCCCTGTTTAAGGCGGCCAAACCAGCCCAACTTCTTTTCATTATCTGTCATCAATACTTTCCGCAATCAGGATGCCATCTTGATAGCCTGTGACGCGGGCATTTGCAATATGCCCAATGGAGGCGTCACCAATTATTTTTGCTGGTGCGAAATGCTCTGTATGCCCAATGACGGCATTTTGATCTTTCATTTTTTTCTCGATCAATATGCTTACGTCTCTACCCATCTGCGACTTGAAGAGCTGATCTACTTTTTGCTCTCCCAGTGTGCGAAGACGGCTCGCCCTTTCTTTGCGGATGCTCCGGTCCAGTTGCGGCATGCGCGCTGCGGGAGTTCCTTTACGCTCAGAATAGGGGAACACATGCAAGTAGGTAAGATTACACTCCTCCACCAATTTGAGGGAGTTTTGAAACATTTCTTCTGTTTCTGTCGGAAAACCAGCGATGATATCAGCGCCAAAAACCACGTCGGGACGGGTTTCCAGGACCCGATTACAAAATTCTATCGAATCTTCACGTGTATGGCGGCGTTTCATGCGCTTTAAGATCATATTGTCGCCTGCCTGCAATGACAGATGAAGATGCGGCATCATGCGCTCGTCACCGGTGATAATCTCAAACAGTGCTTCATCGGTTTCAATGGAATCAATGGAGCTCAGCCGCAGCCGTTTTAAGTCAGGAACATTTTTAAGGATTTTCTGGCACAGCATTCCCAGGGTCGGATTGCCCGGCAAGTCAGGGCCGTATGATGTGATATCCACGCCGGTAATGATCACTTCCTGATAACCATTATCCACCAACTTCTGGATCTGTGTGACCACCTCCCCCGCCGGAACGGATCTGCTGTTACCGCGGCCATAGGGAATAATACAGAAAGTGCAGCGGTGATCGCAGCCATTTTGAACTTGCACAAAAGCGCGGGACCTTTCCTCATATCCTTCAATGAGTTGCGGCGCTGTTTCCTTTACTGACATGATGTCATTGACCGCTACACGTTCCGATTTTGAAATGCCAAAATCCTGATAGCTCTCTGCGTTTAGTTTTTCCTCGTTACCAAGAATTTGATCCACTTCTTCCATATCGGAGAATTGCTTGGGATCAATTTGTGCCGCGCAGCCGGTGACAATGATATTTGCATCCGGATTTTTGCGCCGCTGTCGCCGGATCGATTGCTTGGCTTGCCGTGTTGCTTCAGCCGTGACCGCACAGGTGTTGAAAATTATCGTGTTTTCAAGTCCCGCAGAGTCGGCATGGTTTTTGATCACCTCAGACTCGTAGGTGTTGAGGCGGCAACCAAATGTAACGATTTCAGCTTTTTTATCGGTCATACGCCACTATATGGGCTGATTCTGAAAAAATGCCAACAATTATCCGAAAATACCAGACATTATCCAAAGATAATCGGAACCATTATGTAGCTGACACCTGTTACCGCAAAGATCGCGAAAAGGTTAATTTTAAACCCGGCGGTGGCCATTTGCGGAATGGTGACCTGTCCACTGGAAAAGACCACTGCATTGGGTCCCGTCGCCACCGGCAGCATAAAGGCACAGCTCGCTGAAATAGCCACCGGTACAAACAACATCATCGGATCGATGCCTGTGGCAACCGCAAGTGCACCAAGGATCGGAAGAAGTGTCGCCACTGTTGCCGTGTTACTGGTAAGTTCAGTGAGAAAAACAACAAGTGTTGTTAAGATAAGCACGATAAAAATAAGATCCAATGTGCCGATCGCGCCCATTTCACTGCCGATCCACACGGCAAGTCCCGTTGCCTTTACCGCCGCGGCAAGGCTAAGGCCGCCCCCAAACAGCAATAGAACACCCCAGGGAAGCGTGTTTGCCGTTTCCCAGTCAAGCAGCTTTGATTTTTTTGGATCCTCAGAACCAGACGGAATCATAAACATCAAGATCGCGCCCCCAACGGCAATCTGCGCATCACTGAGCCATAATAATCTTCCCAGCTCATTTTGTATCGGTGTTCTGAACACCCACATAAACGCAACGAAGGCAAATGCCATCGCCATACGTTTTTCTGGAACGGATATGGGCCCCATGTCATCCAGCTTTCGGTGAAGTACATCCTGTGCGACCGTATTTTCTGATAGATCAAATGGATGCGCGAGCTTGGTCAGCACGAAGCACGCGATCGGCAGCATAATGATTGTTGCCGGAATACCAAACATCATCCAGGACAGGAAGCTCACCTCTATATTGTAACTTTCCTTCATAAACGCAATGACCAGCAGATTGGGCGGTGTACCTATTGGCGTGCCAAAACCACCGATATTGGCGCCATATGCGATCCCCAAAATAATACAAAGCACGAACCCCGTGGTTTTTGTGTTACGTTCCGGCACAATTTCATTGGCGAGCGATATGGCAATCGGCACCATCATCAGTGTGCTGGCTGTGTTGCTGATCCACATGGAAATCATGGCCGTTACCGCCATGAACCCACCAATGAGCGCGATGGGGTTGTTGCCAACCCGCACCAGCACATTAAGCGCAATACGGCGATGCAAGTTCCATTTGGCAAGGCCCGTTGCCATGACAAACCCACCAAGAAGCAGTAATATTGTGGGGGCTGCATATGGCGCAGTTGCTTCACCAATGGTGGCAATGCCTAAGGCTGGAAAAAGAACAATAGGAAGAAGCGATGTTACGGGAACAGGTAATGCTTCCGAGGACCACCAATATGCAAGTAGAATAGTAACAGCGGCCACATACCATGCAGTCTGCGCCATGTCTTCCGGCGGAGGCAGAAAAATCATAATGGTAAAAAGCACCATGCCGATCAGCATGTTGACGGTCTTCAACCCGATTTTAGTCATCTCCCCTGAACCCTGTTAAATACAGATAGTTTATTAATACATATGAAGCACAATGCTAAACATAATCCGTGATGTTTCCGGCTGGAACGTGAATTCGTCGGTACCATCCAGGAAGACCGCATCATTAATGTTTGCTCGTGTATATTCCATACGCGCCGCGATATTTTCCATAACCGCAATTTCAACACCTCCACCAAACTGGAAGCCTGTCACACGCTTATTATAGTCCAGACCGCGTTCTTCTTGAATACCGTTGGTACCAAGCGATTTAAGAACTGCACCTGTATATCCGCCAAGACCATATATCATTGCCTTATCGGAAACTGTGAATCCGACCCGAGCGTTAATGTCAAAAGTGTTACTTTTTGCGATCCGAATATCGGTTGTTCCATCGGTAAAGGTTGTGCTGCCTTTTTCCACCAGAAAGACCGCTTCAGCGCCAAAATAAACAGGACCATAGTTTAGACCATATCCTGCAAGCAGTCCGCCACCCCAGCTGTCACCGTGGCTTGAGCCGGTAACGCCGTTAAAATTACTAAGCTGGTCTTCAACCATTGCATCACGATATAAAGCAGACGCTTCAAATGTTGCTTTTGTCGCTGCAAGCCCAACATATATACCTTCAAAAGGGCTGCCGTCTTCACCAGCATTGGCCGTTGACGCGCCGGATATATAAAGTACACCAATCAATAGTGCGATTGATTTTTTAAGCTGATTAAGGGTCATTAGATAAAGATCCATTTACGTTTACGCTTCAAATTAATGCACACATATTACATTTTTTAGCCGGGCCGTAAACAAGAACTTGACTCTTGTGGCTTTTGCCCATATTTTCCGCCCATTCCCAATGGATGTGCGTAACATGTGTCCAAGGATACCCACCAGTCAGCGAAGGTTCGCCCACTGGTGTGTTTGTGTTATGAAAAATTCATTTGGCTAAAATGAGGCAACAAAATTAAGAGAGCAATATGTTCGATAGTTTAAGTGATAAACTTGGCGGAATATTTGATAAGCTAAAAAAACGTGGCGCCCTGAGCGAATCCCACGTCGACGAAGCCATGCGTGAAGTGCGTCTTGCGCTTCTTGAAGCTGATGTTGCTCTTCCTGTTGTTAAAGACTTTATTAAAAAAGTAAAAGAAGCCGCCGTCGGCCAGGAAGTGGTCAAGTCCGTAACCCCTGGTCAAATGGTTGTGAAGATCGTAAACGACCAGATGGTTGAAATGCTGGGTGGCGATGCCAAAACAATTGATCTTGCAGCACCCGCACCGGTTCCGATGCTGATGGTTGGTCTTCAGGGTTCTGGTAAAACGACTTCAACTGCCAAGATTGCCAAACGTCTTAAAGAAAAAGAGAAGAAAAAAGTTCTAATGGCGTCCCTGGACGTGCAGCGCCCAGCGGCGATGGAACAGCTTGAAATTTTGGGCAAACAAATTGATGTCCCGACATTGCCGATCATTCCGGGACAGATGCCGGTTGATATCGCTAACCGCGCGCTGACGTCGGCAAAGCTGCAAGGTTTTGATGTGGTAATGCTTGATACCGCCGGCCGGCTTCATGTGGATCAAACTTTGATGGCCGAAGTGGTTGCGGTTAGAAACGCCGTAAACCCACACGAAACTCTTTTGGTTGTGGATGCGCTGACCGGTCAGGACGCCGTTAATGTGGCTGAACAGTTTGGTGATCAGGTTGGCGTCACAGGTGTTGTCCTTACCCGTATGGACGGTGACGGGCGCGGTGGTGCTGCGCTCAGCATGCGCGCGGTGACCGGAAAACCGATCAAGCTTGTGGGTGTTGGTGAAAAGATCGATGATCTTGAAGAGTTTCATCCTGAGCGTGTCGCCAGCCGGATTCTCGGAATGGGTGATGTGGTGTCCCTTGTTGAAAAGGCAGCGGAGACCATCGAGGCTGAAGAAGCCGAGCGCATGATGAAAAAAATGAAGAAGGGGATGTTTGATTTTGATGATCTGCGTTCCCAGCTTCAGCAGATGAAAAAGATTGGCGGTATGGGTAGCATCCTTGGAATGCTTCCAGGCCTTGGGAAAATGCAAAAGCAAATGGCTGCCGCCAATATTGACGACAATGTCCTTGTGCGCCAGGAAGCCATCATTAACAGCATGACCCCGAAAGAACGGGCCAATCCACGTCTGATGAATGCATCGCGTAAAAAGCGCATCGCAGCAGGCGCAGGTGTGACCGTGCAGGACGTCAACAAGCTGATGAAAATGCAAAAGCAAATGGCAAGCATGATGAAGAAATTAGGCAAGAAAGGGGGGCGGATGCCGCTTCCCGGACAGATGCCACCCGGAATGGAAGGTTTGCTTCCGAAATAAAAGAATGGAAGGGTTGCTTCCTAAACAGTAGGCAATTTCTCTGAATGAAAAAACCGAATTAACAAAGCTAAAGGAAAAATTTAAATGGCTGTTAAAATTAGACTTGCACGTGGTGGTGCAAAAAAACGTCCTTACTACCGTGTTGTTGTGGCTGATAGCCGCGCCCCTCGCGATGGTAAATACATCGAAAAAGTTGGTACACATAACCCGCTTCTTCCAAAAGATCATGATGATCGCGTAAAACTTGATGTTGAGCGTATCGAATACTGGCTGGGTCAGGGCGCAAAGCCAACAGACCGTGTTGCCCGTTTTCTGGATGCCGCTGGCCTTATGAAGCGTGAAGCACGTAACAACCCGAACAAAGGTAAGCCAGGTGCAAAAGCGCTAGAGCGTATTGAAGAGCAGAAAGAAAAAGCAGAAGCCGCTGCCGCTGCTGCCGCTGAAGCGGAAGAAGCTGCAAAAGCTGCTGAAGAAGAAGCAAAGGCCGCTGAAGCTGCTGCTGAGGAAGCACCAGCGGAAGAAGCACCGGCCGAGCAAGCTGCTGCAGAAGAAGCGCCAGCTGAAGAGGCTCCTGCTGAGGAAGCACCTTCAGAAGAAGCTGCTGCTGAAGAAGCTCCAGCTGAGGAAGCTGCTGAAGAAGAGAAAAAAGAAGGCTAGGCCATGAGCTCGGCTGCCTCTAAACAAAGCGGATCCGATGAGCACCTGATTTGTTTGGGTGCGATTTTTGGCTCTGCAGGCGTTAAAGGGGCAGTGAGGCTTAAAGTTTTCACCGAAGATTTAAGATCAATTTCCGATTATGGTCCCGTAACCGTTGTTGGTCGGGAATATCCGCAAGGAAAAAGATTTGAAGTCGAAATTCTTCATAACGTCAAAGGTGGCGTCGCAGCAAAGCTGAAGGGTGTCAATGATCGCAACAAGGCGGACGCCCTTAAGGGTTCCGAGCTTTATATAGAACGCGACGCCTTGCCGGAGATCGAAGAAGACGGTGATTTCTACTTCGAAGATCTGGTTGGTCTTGCAGCGAAAGACAGGCACGGTGATTTTTTTGGTCGTGTGGACGGGGTTTTTAACTTTGGTGCTGGTGACATCATCGAAGTGAACCTGGAATTTGAAAAAGGCAAGCGTATGTATCCTTTTTCAGATGAAGTGGTTCCCGAAGTGAATATTGAAGAAGGCTTTCTGGTTGTAGACCGCGAAGCTTTTGAAGGTGAGCCTTTTGAAGGTGAGACTGGGGAAAACAAGAAAGGGTAGTATTATGTGGCAGGCACAAATCCTTACCCTTTTTCCGGAAATGTTTCCGGGGCCACTTGGCCTCTCGCTGGCTGGCAAGGCGCTGGTGAAGAAATTATGGGGCATGGATGTGATGCAAATTCGCGACCATGCATTGGACAAACACCGAAGCGTGGATGACACGCCAGCAGGTGGGGGTCCGGGAATGGTGATGAGAGCCGATGTCATGGCACGCGCCATTGACGCGGCGGTGGCCAAGAGGCCGAAAGGGACGAGCGAAGCGGATTGGCCGCTCATCTACCTGTCACCAAGGGGCAAAAGACTGGATCAAAAGATGGTTCATGATTTTGCCGGAAAGCAAGGAATAACGCTTATTTGTGGCCGCTTTGAAGGCCTGGATGAGCGGGTGCTGGAAAAACGAAATGTTCAGGAAGTGTCCCTGGGTGATTTTGTACTTTCCGGCGGTGAAATAGCAGCAATGATGCTGATGGACGCGGTTGTGCGCCTGATACCGGGTGTGATTGGTGAGCCGGACACATTGCTGGAAGAAAGTTTTACAAGCGGGCTTTTGGAGTACCCGCAATATACCCGACCACAGGAATGGGAGGGTGCAGAAATACCGGATGTTCTGACTTCAGGGCATCATGGGAAAATTAAGGAATGGCGCCGTGAAATGTCGGAAAAACTGACAAAATCGAGACGACCGGACCTTTGGAAGGAATATAGTCGCAATAAAAGTGACAAATGATATTGAAATATGGTTCAAACTTGTATAAAAGGGCCGCCGTATAAGGAAAAAAGTTATGAATATAATTGAAAAACTAGAAAAAGAGCAGATGGCTCAACTCACCGAAGGCAAGTCTATTCCTGAATTTGCTCCTGGTGATACTTTGAAAGTCAACGTGAAGGTTGTTGAAGGCTCTCGTGAGCGTATTCAGGCGTATGAAGGCGTGTGTATCGCCCGTTCTAACCGTGCAATGAACAGCTCATTCACAGTGCGCAAGATTTCATATGGTGAAGGTGTGGAGCGTGTCTTCCCACTTTATTCACCAAATGTAGACAGCATCGAAGTGATTCGCCGCGGTAAAGTACGCCGTGCGAAGCTATACTATCTTCGTGGCCTCCGTGGTAAAAAAGCCCGCATTGCTGAAAAAACGGATTATCACAAGAAGTCTGCGAATTAAGACCTGACCGTCTATATAATTTCGAGGCTTCGTGACCAGAGCCTCAAGCAAAATGAGGCTCGGGAAACCAAGCCTCATTTTTTGTGTTTATAGGGTAAAAAGAATATGGAAACCAAAATGACAAGTCCGCGTACATTATATGACAAGATCTGGGATGCCCATGTTGTTGAAGAACAGCAGGCCGGCAACAGTCTTGTCTATATCGACCGCCATATCATCCATGAAGTGACAAGCCCACAGGCGTTTGAAGGGCTCCGGATGGCGGGACGGACACTCCGGCGAAAAGACGCCATTATAGCAGTTCCTGATCATAACGTACCCACCACGCCCGACCGCGCGACCCGTGTGGACAGTATCGAATCAAAAACACAGCTTGATGCGCTTGAGCGCAATGTAAAAGAATTTGATGTTGAATATATCCCGATGCTGGATGAGAGACAGGGAATTGTCCATATCGTCGGCCCGGAGCAAGGCTTTACCCTTCCGGGTACCACTGTTGTCTGCGGCGACAGTCATACCTCAACCCACGGCGCTTTTGGTGCCCTGGCCTTCGGGATAGGTACTTCGGAAGTTGAGCATGTGATGGCGACACAGACGCTTATTTTGAAGCGGGCTAAAAATCTGCGCATTGATGTCAGTGGTGAACTGGGTGCTGGTGTGACAGCCAAAGACATTGCTCTTGCTGTGATTGGCAAGATTGGAACCGCTGGCGGCACTGGCCATGTGATTGAATTTACCGGCTCAGCGATCACCGGTCT
>JANQJN010000012.1 GCA_028281625.1 Emcibacteraceae bacterium
TTTGACCTCGATGGTACCATCAACGTCTGAATCATTGTCCAGCACATTGCCGGTCTGCTGGGTATCCTCATCACCGGCATTCTCATCATCTTCAGCCACCTTGGATCTGACCATCCATGATGTCAATGACGGCCCTGTGGCCGAAGATGACGAGAATGCCGGTGATGAAGATACCCAGCAGACCGGCAATGTCCTGGATAACGACAGTGATGTAGACGGTACCATCGAGGTCAAAGACCCCGGCACCTATGATACCACCAATGGATCAATCACCATTGCCGCCGATGGCAGCTATACCTATACCCCGGATGAGAACTATAACGGCAGTGACAGCTTTGACTATACCATCATTGATGATGACGGCGCGGAAGCCACAGCCACCTTGGATCTGACAATTAACGCTGTAAATGATGCACCAAAATCAAACAATTCAAATCTTTCACTTGATCCCTCAGCTGTAAACGCGCCGATCCTTGAGGATGAGGGCTATTCATTTAGCCTGTCAGATTTTTCCTTCGACGATATTGACGAAGGTGATACGATTGATCATGTAACAATACATGAACTTCCCGCTGATGGCGAGCTTACATTCGAAGGTGTGCCCGTGGCAGAAGGTCAGGACATACCTGCCGCTTCTATCACAAGTCTTTACTATAGCCCGGGCGAGCATGAGAGCGGGGAAGGATATTCAAGCTTCACGTTTAGTGTAAGCGACGGCGAACTGGATAGTGAAATTCAAACCTTCACCATTGACGTTACTGCTGTTGCGGACGCACCGGAAATTTCTCTTTCCTTAGGCATGGCAGAAGTAAATTCGGTGGAAAATATTATCAATACCGAAATCACACACGAAAATGCGCTTGCAAATGACAATGGATATGTTGTTACGGCTAAAGTTATTAATGATGACGGTACATTGAGTGAAGCCACGTCAGAAAATGTATATATCAGTGAAGGCAGTGGCTATTTCGCGGTCAGTGGTGAAAATGATGGGCCTGATGAGCAGATCGGCTACCGAGATGATGTTGAGCAAGGCGAAGAGCTGATTATCACACTCGATCAGGAAGTCACTTCATTAGAATTTGGTTATAAATACCTATTTGCCGACGAAGAAGAGTATCAGGCGGGTTCGGGGACTGGCGGTGGTAAATCCGGAAGCGGAAAATCTGGTTCCGGAAAGTCAGGATCAGGCAAGTCCGGTTCAGGAAAATCAGGATCAGGTTATGGCTGGGATAGTTCGGGCAGCGGTGCTTCCGGTTCGGGCAAGTCGGGATCTGGTAAATCAGCAAGCGGAAAATCAGGCAGTGGCAAGTCAGGTTCGGGTAAATCCGGCTGTACTGGTTCATCAGAATCACATGATGAGCAAGGCCATTATGTACTCTATGCTGACGGCGTCGAAGTAGGCAGCGGAACATTTTATGGCACCGAAAATGGCGAAGAGGCCTTCGTCACGGTTGTTGCCGATGGTGGTGTTGCTTTTGATCAAATCGTATTTACAGCAGATCCGGAACTGACCAACGACGGTGATGGCCATAGTGACTATGCGATTACATCAGTCTCGTTTGAGCAGTCAGAAGCAGAGATTGTGTCACATACCTATCCAGTCACTGTAGTGGCTGACCTCGTTGACGAGGATGGCTCGGAAATCCTCTCAGATGTAACAATCAGTGGCGTTCCCACAGGAACTGAGTTTTTTGATAGTGAAGGAAGCCCAGTCGGCACTGACAACGAGGATCAAAGCTGGACCTTTACGCAAGCGCAGCTCGATGGTCTTGAGATGACCGTGCCTGTCTCTAATGCTCAGTTTGAACTTACCGCATCTGTAACGGCAACAGAACAAAGCAATGACAGTGAGGCTACTTCTGTTGCAACGCTAAATGTTCAAACTGGTGACAGTAGTGGTAACGAACTTACTGGGGTAGTAGGCAATGACGTCATGTACGGATTTGACGGGGATGATTCTTTCCTTGTTGGTGCGATGGAAGGCAACGACCAGCTCTACGCGGGCACAGGTGAAGCCTGGACAGATGTTCTTGAACTTCAAGGCTTTAGCGGTCTGGATCATGAGGTTGGCTGGACCCTGGTACTTGATTCAGGAAGTGTTGAAAGTACTGACGACGAAAATGGTGAAATGATCCTATCACAGGATGCTGATGGTACCATAACCTTCGATGAGGGCGGCTCGGTGACTTTCGAAAATGTTGAGAAAATTGTCTGGTAGCCTTTCTTAATTATTGCAGTGCTTTTTCCAGATCGGTCTTAAGCACAGATACGCTTTCGTATCTGTGCTCGGGATCAATTGCAGTGCATTTTCTCATGATTTTGCCTAACGCACCCGACTCATTTTCAATGCATTTTTTTGCAGGTCTTTCATGTTCACCGAAAAGTTCATGCAAAATGGCGCCAAAACCATAAATATCCGATTTTTCAGATCCTATCATGGGCTTTATAGTGATTTCAGGTGGCGCATATCGGTAATGCCCTGAATCGATCTTAAAGAATGGCCCTTCAGATCCGATTCTCGTGACGGCGCCAAAATCGGACAGTCGATAAATAAAACCGGTGCCAGTTTTAAATCGCAGTGCATTGGCGCAGCAAATATCGCGATGATAGAAGCCTTTTTCATGGGTGTAGGATAGCCCGTCTAAAATATCGAACGCGGCCTGTCGAAAGAGTGGATCAGTTTTATCCAGGTTTTTGACATCTCTCCTTAGACTGGAGGTAGCGATTGGCATCACATACCATGGTGATTTGTCTTCTAAGTTCGAAGTAATGATAGGAATAATATTTTTGTGATTGCTGGAGCTCATAAATGAAACTTCGTTATGAAATCTTTTTACTATCCTTCTGTGCACATAGTCCCTGCGTCTTTGTGGTAATAGAGTTTTGCGTGCGAATTGGGAGCCGCTCTCGTCTTCGACGATGTCCACTCTTCCGAAGGATCCCTCTGATACTTTTTTGATAAAGCGATATTCCATAACGATATCCATAACCAAATAGCGTTTAAAATCAATTAAGTTTACTTGCCTTTTGAAGATTGTAACTTTTTGTCAAGGTTAACCCTTGCTATTCAATTTAATGAAAATTTTATTCAATTACCATTTAATTAGAAATTCCTAATATTCACTAAATTATTGAATATAAATAATAAAATGATCTCAATTAGAGAAAAATTTTATCAATTTTAACTTATAATTAACCATCGAATGCAACCGATTATTCATCATTCCCTGATAAAAATAAGGGATAAAATAATGCGTGGACTAACAATTGGATGTGGAGTAGTTGATGGTCGATCAAAATAGCAAGGGCGGCAAAGGGAACGATAATTCTTCCGATGAAAATGATCTGTTTTCTTACGACACGGATGGTGATAATTCGAAAGATGAAAATGAAAACCGCCTTTCTGAAGATGTGGATCCGAATTTAACGGACGACACACAAACCCGTTCAAATATTCAGGTGCTCGATAAACGCGCGACCGCCCAGTATTCTGAAGATGAGTTTTCAGGCGATCCACAGGAATATGATGGTATTGCACCAAGTCAGGTTAACGCTGATGCTGGCAATGAAGCTGGTGACATTACGGGACCAGACATTGATCCAAATTCACAATCTTCGTCAAATCAGCAATCAGTTGGTGATGATGTTCAACCTCAAAATTCTGGCACCGTAGCGTCAGGTTTGACCTTTGAAAAGTCAGAAGGTGTCGCACAGACTGACACGGCACAAGGTCAAACAAGTCAAACGCAAACTTCTCAAACAGAAGAATTGGAAGTTACTCCTACACCTGAAGCGTCACGTCAAAAGCAAGAAGAAGATCCGCAATCTGAAAACGAGCAGGAAGAACCGCCGCACGCAGCTGAAGAACAGGAAAATACAGAATCAGAACAGGAAGCTACGGAAACTGAACAAGATCAACCCGATCCGAGCCAGGAAACAGACGGTAATGGACAACAACAAGGCGCTGCAGGCGAGCAAGAGAACATTGAAGGTACTGCAGAAAACAGTGCGCCAGTAGCCAGCGACAACAGTGTGTCTGGCGATGAAGACACCACATTGACCGGTAACGTTCTTGATAATGATACCGATATTGATGGCGACAGCCTGTCTGTGGTTGATGCGGGAACCTATGATACCGATCATGGCTCCATCACCATCAATGCAGATGGGTCGTTCGAATATACCCCGGATGCGGATTACCATGGATCGGATTCGTTCGAATATACGGTGACGGACGGCACCGCTGAAGATACAGCCACCATCAGCTTTACGGTTGATCCAACCAATGATGGTCCGGTAGCCACTGTTGATGCGGTCAGCGGTGATGAAGACACCACATTGACCGGTAACGTTCTTACCAACGATACCGACATTGACGGCGACAGCCTGTCTGTGGTTGATGCCGGAACCTATGATACCGATCATGGCTCCATCACCATCAATGCAGACGGCAGCTTTGAATATACGGCCGATGAAAATTATAGTGGTACCGACAGCTTTGAATATACTGTAACAGATGGTACGGCGGAAAGCACCGCTACCTTAAATCTCGAGAGTGAGTGCGTTGTCGATGAACCAAATATTTCGCTTGAAGTAGGTGCTGTACACACGATTGAAGATGTCACATCATCAGAAATTAATATCGACAATGACAATGTGTTGGACAGTGGCAGCGGTTTTACAGTTACAGCGCGTGTTATTGATGATGAAGGTAACCTTACTGAAGCGTCTGCAGATAACGTTTATGTTAGTGAAGATAGTAGCTACTTCGCTGTTGGTGGTGAAAATGAAGGTGTTGATAATTATCTTGGTCATGCGGACAATAGTTCTACTTCAGAGGAATTGATTGTGAGCCTGGATGGTGAAGCATCAAGCATGACTTTTGGTTATAAATATCTGGAAGCAGGGGAGGACGATTCTGGTTCCGGTTCAGGCAAGTCCGGTTCAGGCAAGTCCGGCTCAGGCAAATCAGGATCAGGCAAATCAGGATCAGGCAAATCAGGATCAGGCAAGTCCGGTTCAGGCAAATCAGGTTCTGGGAAATGTGCTTCAGGAAGTGCTGCAGCGGCCGCCGATTCAGAGCAGGGTGAATATATCCTAATGAAAGATGGTGAAGAAGTCGGAAGTGGAACATTTGATGGTACTCCAAATGGTGAAGAGGTTACGTTCACAATTGAAGCCCCAGAAGGTGTAACCTTTGATCAGGTAATTTTCAGAAGTAATTGTGATGAGGACGGTGAAGGTGATTACGCCTTGACTTCTATCGAGTACGAGTCGACAACAACTGAGGTCTCTCACGAATATCAGGTTACTATCGAAGCAAATCTTGCGGACACGGATGGTTCAGAAACGCTTTCCGATGTGACGCTTAGCGGCGTTCCTGAAGATGCAGTCTTTACTGTGGATGGGGAAGCAGTGGGTACAGACAATGAAGATGGTACCTGGAGCTTTACATCTGATGAGCTTGGTGAGATGACAATGACCGTTGCAGACGGTGAAGAGAATTTTGACCTGACAGCTTCAGTAACAGCGTCCGAAGCGGAAGGCGGAACACCGGTTACAGCGACAACGGATGCGGTGTCAGTTGTGGTACCTGGAATTCAGAATGTTATTGAAGGGACAGAAGAAGTTGGAGGTGATACCCATACCATTGATGTTGATAATGTAACATCAACGGATCAAGGATTCGCTGTTACGGCTCAGAACATTGTAGACGGTGAACTAACAGAAGCGTCAGCCGATAACATAGCCACATGGGGAGGAACTCGTTTTGGTGCCTCCGGTGACGTATCAGATACAGATAGTGGCGTGTCACAGCAGATTGGTTACGATATGGACAGTGATCAGTCGGAACGTCTGATAATCGATTTCGATAATGAGGTTTCCTCTGCTGATTTCTCCTTCGATAAGCTTTATACGGACAGTTACGCCGAATCAGGACACTGGCAGACCTTCAGTAACGGAGAATTGGTTGCAGAAGGTGACTTTGAAGCGGATAGTGGAGTGTCCGGTACCGTAACAATCGACACAGGGGCAAACTTTGATCAGATCGTGTTCACGGCACATGAACAAAGTGATGGCACTGACGGTTCAGACTTCTTTATTACCGAGGTTAACTTCACTACTGCCAGCGATGGTGGGGATGATGTGATCGAAGGAACCGCGCTTAATGATGAAATTCATGGGCTAAGCGGTGACGATGTAATCAACGCCGGCGAAGGTGACGATGTTGTATTTGGTGGCGACGGTAGTGATACGCTTACGTTCCTTGCTCACCAAGGCAATGATGTCGTGGATGGTGGCGAAGGTGGTTCCTGGACGGACACGCTCCATCTGGATGGATTTGAAGGCCACAGTAGTGAGGACGGCTGGACGTTAACCCTTGATGATGGAAGCACCGTTACGTCCACCGATGACCTTAACGGCGAAATGGTGCTTTCCGGCGACGCATCAGGAACAATTACTTTTGATGAAGGTGGTTCGGTTGACTTCGAAAATATTGAAAAAATCGTCTGGTAGTCTATCTGAGTACTAAAATTTCTTCAGGTTTCAAGAACCACGGCGGGATAATTGCCGGGATGTTTGAGAGTGGGAGAATTTCTTCGGGTAGATCGAAACCGAGGCTATTGATCATAAAATCTCTGCGTTGCTCGCAGCGATCATAACAATCCGGATGCTGTTCCTTTAATGCCGTTCTTAGTGCTTCATCAGCAATAACGATCCCATCTTCCATGCGGGTGGAGCCATATATGGTCGAAGATGGAATAACATCCACCTGGAACATCATGCCGGAACGAATTTCAAGATCTGAATTTTCATAAATGGGTGAGCTGACCCATTCATCCAAATGAATAAGGTGGCCAGCATTTAAGAAAATACCAAATTTTTCATATGGTAAGGCGTCATATATCGCATCATGCAGAATGGACCCTTTGGTGCCAATTGTGAGTTTGGAAAACCAATCGGCCATGGCCTCAAAATAAGGACCGGCAAAGGCTTCAATATAGTCCTGAGCCCCTGCTGGCAGGTCATCCTTATTGTCCGCCACCCATCCCGCGCGGCAGATGTTGCTGCCCCAATAGCAGACATTAAATGAGAAGATATCTCCTTTCGAAAGAGTACGTCCCTGTGGTCCGCAAAGTCCGGGTAAGCCGCCACTGGCAAAAGTTGGATGGCATCCGAGCGGTTCACCGTCCCATTCGATAAATTTCGCAATTTCATGATCGGTCATACCGTCGCGCATACCAAATATAATGCGCCTAACAGCTTCAGAGGTTTTAATGTTGGAATGCTCGAAAATAGCGATTTCATCCACCGAAACCACGCTTCGAAACCCATAACCCGGATGCATGAACAGGTCTGTAGCATTTCTTACATTGTCATAGCCACAAATATTGCGAGCTGCATCAGCAATAAAACTGGGTATATCAAGGGCATATTCCGCGGCCGGGTCCTCATGCTTGGCAAAATATTTCCATCCCACAGCACCAACCTTTGAACGCTGATTAATGCCTTCTGCGCGGAAGATAACATCAAGTGTCCGGCTTTTATCACGGCACTGATCCAGAAGTGACAAAGGTTGGTACAGTTCCGCCCGCATATCCCCACTTCGATAAAGCGGACTGTGGGGAAGGTAACCTTCGCATTCGTTGCCAATCAGGAGTAATGGTTTTGCGTCCGCGCGCAGGATCATCATCGCTTCTTCAAAGCGCGGATCAATATTGCAGATCCAGGTGAGATTTGCGAAATGCTCCCGATCACCATAAACCAAAAGATGCGAGTAGCCATGCTCTTCCATAGCTGCACGTACCTTTGTGATGCGGTTTTGAAACTCGCCAAGTGTAATATCTGCTGGCCGTTCGGATATCCCGAATTCCGGCCAACTGATATGTTCAAGAACCGCTTTTTTCATTTAGCCGGTAATTTCTTTCACCGCGCGTTCGGCCATGGCGATCGCTGCTTGCGTAGTTGCGCTTGAGGCAGCGTCAGAATTGGCAATGTGGATATTACCAAATTGCTTGCGGCCAATCACCCACGGCTTATCTTCCTCAGCGAAATTCTCACCCCAGACAAGACCGTTGCTGTAGGCATAGCCATGAGGCCAGCGGTTCACGGTAATCGCTTCAATATCACGGTCCGCATCGAAACCAGCTTCGCCAAGTGCTTGATTAAGCTGATCTTTTGCGTGCTGTTCAAATTCATCGAATGTGGTGGTGAGAATCTGGCGACGGCCCTCGCGCCATTGTTCCGGTCCTTTAATATCGCGGTAAAGCGGAACGTGACACATATGAACCACCATGGGTCGATCGGGGGTTTGTGAACGTTCATATTCACCGAGGGAAACCGGATAGGCCAGTTCAGCCTGTTTATAAAAACCGCCAGTGTAATAAACAAAACTGGTTTTTAATTTATCAAACGCTTCCCAGTTATTGATCAATACTTTTGTATAAACCAGCGGGATTTTTACGCAGTGGGCAAGGCCCGCTTTTTGCTCGTCTGACATTTCAGGGCAGATGTATGGTATGGCGCTGTTATAACAGGCCATAATACATTTTTTACCGCGTACTTTGTGCGCGGTATCGCCAAGCACGTATGTCACGTCAACACCGTTTCCATCGTTGGTATTCACTGCATGGACCACCGTGCTGTTAAGTCGCAGGTTAAGCTGATTTCCCGGTTGATCAAGTTTTGAATAATCCGCTTTGGCGGTGACAATATCTTCCATGGTGGAGCCGGAAAGTGAGCCTGGGATCATATTGCGTACCAAAAGACGCGCGATAGAGGCATTGCCGTCCGGGAAATGGAAGATGTATGGCTCATCGCCACGGCCTGGACGGCGCGGGAGCGTATGATCTACACCGGGAATACCACCATCATAATATTGCACCGACGTGGTTGGAACTTCCTCCATATCCACCGTCCAGAAGCTCATACCCCAGTTTTGGTAGATATTAATGACTTGCTCGTCCACCTTTACATAATCACGCAGGAAACTGGCGTAACCGGTTTTGCGAAGAGTACGGAATTTCTCTTCTGTTGGTGTTCCTTCCATGTAATCCACTTCGGCAGTTTGCACTCTAATGAAATCTTCGCGCGCTTTATCAGAAAGTGGCGCTTCAGCTGCAAACTCTTCCCATGATTTTTGGCCGTATCCGGTGACATGCTTGGTTTCGCCAAACTGTTCTTCATCAAATACGATGGAAAAACCCATGCCGCGGCGGGAATAAAGCTCCTGATCAAAAGCGTCATAAAATTTTTCCAGCTCAATACCCAGCTCCTTAAACATTTGTTGACCGATTTCCGGGTAAGTGGACGGTCCATCAATCGCTTCGGTGCCGCCATACCCTATACGAATTTCATCACCGAACTTAAATTCGTTGCGTTTTGCGTGCCCTCCAAAGTCATCATGATTATCAAGGATCAGAATTTTGTGATCCGGATAAGTCTTTCGGTAAAGATATGCACTGGTAAGGCCGCTAATACCACCACCAACAATCACGAGATCATATTCTTCTTCAACATTTTCCACGTTCCATTCTTCACCGAGGACGCGAAGATGCATATTTTCCCAGGATCCATCGTGGCTTCCGCGAAGACCATTTTTGGCTGGTGGGTAGTAATCAGCGCTTAAGCTAAAACTGCCTGGTTCCGCGCCAAACACGTCCATCCAGGGCGAAATGAGTGAGCCAGCAGCGGCGGTACCAATTGCGATTTGTGTGCCATTAATAAAGTCGCGGCGCGTGATGTCTTTTTTCATTTTATATTCTCCGAATTCATATGCGTTTACGGTAATTGCTTGATGGTAATAATTCAAGCGCCTTTTAGGTGGGTACGGAGCCGATTTGCTCAATGGTCAGTGCAGCTCGATGAGCGCCGGAGCTGAGACATTCCTCGAGGCAGCCAATTCCATGTAGCGAAAGGAAACCTGCTGCAAATGCGTCACCGGCCCCCGTTGTGTCCACGACTTTTCTAACTGGTACCGCATTGCAACGATATTTCTGGCCATTTCGATAAGCGATACTACCATTTTCGCCGAGAGTTATAATGATTGTCAGATTCTGCCGTGTTGCGTAGGCAGAAAGGCGATCGATCAAATCTTGTTGCTCAGCGGTTAGGCCAAAAAAAGCAAAATTGATTTTGTCTAGATATCTTTCGAAAAGGTTGAAATCCGGGTCTGTTGCAAAGTCGGAGAAATCGACCGCGATCGAAGCATTCGTTTTAACAGCCATCACGATGTCAAAGACATTTTTGATCTGCCAATAGACGGGCGTCATAATGACGTCTGCACTACTCATGACGGCCTTTTGTTCATCGTCCAGAAAGAAATGCTCCAAAACGCCAGGGTCATACTCTGTAAAGTTTCTCTCTCCGTCTTTTTGAACCTCGATATACTGGACTGGCGTATTCCCGGCAACCCTGTTGATATGGCATTTGATGCCACTGACATTAACCGCATTAAACGCGATATCAGTTTCGGGGTAATTATCCCCCAATATAGAAACCACGTGAATTTCATCTTCTTTTACAAAGCACGAATTCGCCTGCCTCGCAAAATTAGCAGTAATGCCGCCTGGAAGTAGATTATTTTCCGGCATATAGCGGTCCACGCCCACATCACCAACCGCAACCAGTTTCATGGATATCTCCCAATTGCGGACATTAGTTCTCGAACATTTTTAGCACACACAATCTTGTTCTTCATGAGAGCTGTGCCAATGATGGCGCCATCGCAGCAGGATAGAAGTTTAGAGCCATTAACTGTATCAGTACCGCTACCAATAATGACCGGAATATCGCAGCCTATCCTTGCGGCAGCCAGATCGTCAATTACCGGTGCATCGCCAGTTTCCCGTCCACTAACCACGACGGCATCGGCACCATGTTGTTCCGCAAGACTTGCTGATTCAGATATAGTTCGATCTACCAGCATGGCAGCATATTTAACCTGAATATCGGCCATAATGAGGACATCTTCAGCACCAAGGTTGCTGCGATGATCAATCACTGCCTGCGGATCAATTTCAAATTCACCATATCCCGGGCGAGACATGGGATCGACGAAATAATCGGTGCGTATAAACCTGGCACCTGCTTCTTTTGCGACATCAAGCGAGGCAATTGGATCATTTAGTAGAATTTCCACGCCGATTACCGTTTTGTTTGCCGCATGTACCACAGCTTTTGTTACTTCTGTCATAGCCATGACTGTTTCGGGGGCTGCTTTTACGCGGTGCGGCCGGTCATATTCATTTTCAATGAGTGCGCCATCTACACCAAATTCTTCTAAAATGGCGAGATCACTCAATGCACTTTTGATGACAGCATCAATGCCGGGACTATCTGGATAGTCAGGTAGTGGCGGTAGATGGATCATTCCTATGATCGGGTTATCCCTTTTAAATACATCTTTAAATTTACTCATGACCGCGCTTTTTTAAGGATCAGATAGACAGGAATAGAGGTGAGCGATAGCGCGATCCCGTAAAGGCTTTGTTCTGTATTATAAACCAGTGCGCTGATGATCAGGATCGACATGGATATGATGAAAATGGAAGGTATTAGTGGATAAAATGGCGTTTTGAAGTCATCTTCTTTGCTAAGGCGTGGTCGGAGGATGAATACACTCGAAACAATCCATATGTTTATAAACTGAAGCGGTACCATGAGGAAGGTTACGATATCGGCGAAAGTACCAAAGAATAGCAAGAAGAATATCGCCATTGTCGCAGAATACATAATCGATCCGGACGGCACTGCTGTTTTCTCGGATACATGCGAGAGCCCATTAAAAAAAGGCGCCATAACAGTTTTTGAGGCAGCATCCTTAAAATCAGACACTGTGGCGTAAAAAAGCCTTGGGATAGACATCACCAGTCCACCAACAGCACCGAGTATGGAGATACAAATAAGTATTTGAAGGATGTTCGCACCGGTGGCACCAAAGGCGGCTTCAGCCACTGTTGTTGCAACAATTGTCGGATTTTCGCGCATGAATTCAAGGGGTACCACACTTAGAAACGCGTAATTAATGAGAAGGTATACTGCGATCACCGCAAGGACGCCCAAGCCAATCCCGATTGGCAGGTTTTTCTTTGGGTTCTTTACCTCGCCCGCGAGATGGGACGCGTCGGCCCAACCATCATAAGTAAAGAGTACAATGCCGACGCCCAATCCAATAAATTGTAAAGTACTCCAAAGGCTTACGTCCGATTGAGTATGTTCGACGCTTGCCGCCCATTCAATGGGAGAAGCTAGGAATATTGCGCCAAATATCAATGCCAGAATACCGGTAAGTTTGGCGGCAGTAATTACAACTTGCGTTTTGCCGCTCCCGGAAACGCCACGTAAATTGATGGCGGAAAATATCAAAATAATCAGCGCGCCCCAGAAGAGCCTCATTGTATTATTTTCAAATCCCAGAACCTGATTGACCAGTTCACCAAAAAATATTGCCGCACCAGCAATTGAACCGGGACCGCTTATCAGAATTTGCACCCATCCCTGGAAAAATCCGGCGAACGGACCGAATGCT
>JANQJN010000025.1 GCA_028281625.1 Emcibacteraceae bacterium
CCAACCAACATCCCGCAAAATTAAGGATAGCCGGCACCCCTGGTGCCGTTTATTTTATGGTATAAGATTTTTTAGTTCGTATTTCTGGATTATAAATTACTAATGACACGTTATATTTTTATTACTGGTGGTGTGGTTTCCTCGTTGGGGAAGGGGCTACTCTCCGCAGCTCTTGGCGCGCTCCTGCAATCCCGTGGATATTCCGTTAGACTTAGAAAACTTGATCCTTATTTGAACGTTGACCCGGGCACTATGTCGCCTTATCAGCACGGTGAAGTATTTGTGACCGACGATGGTGCGGAAACCGATCTTGACCTTGGTCACTACGAACGCTTTACCGGTGTACCCGCCCGTCAAAGTGATAACGTAACCACCGGGCGCATATATTCCGATATTATCGCAAAGGAACGCCGCGGCGATTATCTGGGTGCCACAGTACAGGTGATCCCTCATGTCACCAACGCGATCAAGGAATTTGCCACGTCCGATGTGGACGAGGAAACCGATTTCGTGCTTTGCGAAGTGGGCGGTACCATCGGGGATATTGAAAGCTTGCCGTTCCTTGAAGCGCTTCGTCAGCTTGGTAATGATCTGCGCGGTCAGTGTATTTATGTCCATCTGACACTGGTGCCTTATATCAAGGCCGCAGCAGAACTTAAGACCAAGCCAACTCAGCATAGCGTTAAAGAACTTCTTTCCATTGGTATTCAGCCGGATGTGCTTGTATGTCGCTGCGAACATGAAATTCCCGATGATGAGCGCCGCAAAATCGGTCTGTTCTGTAATGTACCGGAAAGTGCAGTGATCCAGGCACTTGACGCGAACAGTATTTATGAAGTGCCACTTAATTATCACGCCGAAGGGCTTGATATCGAAGTCTTAAAAGCCTTTAACATTGATCCAAAGGATAAAGAACCGGATCTTAGCCGCTGGCTTGATGTATCCGATCATGTCAATGAGCCAGAGGGCGAGGTTACCATCGCTGTGGTTGGCAAATATGTTCAGCTTAAGGATGCGTATAAGTCACTATCCGAAGCGCTTGTCCATGGTGGCTTTGCAAACAATGTCAAAGTCAACATTGAATGGATCGACGCCAAGGTGTTTGAAGACGATAATGCGATGAAAGAGCTTGAAAGTGTTGACGGTATTCTGGTTCCTGGTGGCTTTGGCGAGCGCGGTGCAGAAGGAAAAATCGCCGCTGCGAAATTCGCTCGGGAACGCGGCGTTCCTTACTTTGGAATTTGTTTCGGAATGCAGATGGCTTGTATTGAAGCCGCGCGCAATATGGCGGAAATCGAAGGCGCAAATTCAACAGAATTTGGCAAGTGCGACGCACCGATCGTGGGTCTTATGACCGAATGGGAACTGGATGGTGTGATCCAGGTGCGCGGTGAAGATGATGATAAGGGCGGGACCATGCGATTGGGTGCATATGAAGCGCATCTTGAGCCGGGCAGCCATGTAGCAGAAATCTACGGACAGGAAATTATTTTTGAACGTCACCGTCACCGCTATGAGGTCAACATCAATTACCGCGAAAAGCTGGAAGCGGCGGGCCTGACTTTCTCCGGTCTATCACCAGACGGCACGCTTCCGGAAATCGTTGAAATTAAAGATCATCCATGGTTCATTGGCGTACAGTTCCATCCGGAGTTAAAATCCAAGCCGTTTGACCCACACCCCTTATTTGCTTCCTTCATTGAAGCAGCCCTAAATCAATCAAGACTGGTTTAAAAGACAAGAGACAAAATATGACAGCAATTATCGATATCACAGGCCGCGAAATCATTGACAGCCGCGGCAACCCAACCGTTGAAGTGGATGTAACGTTAGAGACCGGCGCCTTTGGTCGCGCGGCGGTGCCAAGTGGCGCCTCAACCGGTGCCCATGAAGCGGTGGAGCTTCGTGATGGCGGTAAGCGCTATATGGGTAAGGGCGTTGAACAGGCCGTGGAAGCGGTAAACACTGAACTTTATGATGCGCTCACCGGACTGGACGCGGAAGATCAGATCATCCTGGATAACGCCATGCGTGAACTTGACGGGACCGACAATAAATCCCGCCTTGGCGCCAATGCGATCCTTGGGGTGAGCCTTGCAACCGCGAAGGCGGCAGCCGATGAAGCGGCGATGCCACTTTATGCTTATCTTGGTGGGCCACATGCCCATGTCTTACCGGTTCCAATGATGAACATCATCAACGGTGGTGAGCATGCCGATAATCCGATTGATATTCAGGAATTCATGATTATGCCCGTCAGCGCCGGCAACATGCGTGAAGCGATCCGCATGGGTGCTGAAATTTTCCATACGCTTAAAAAGAACCTCTCCGCCGCCGGCCATAACACCGGGGTAGGGGACGAAGGTGGCTTCGCACCGAACCTTAACGGTACAACCGATGCTCTTGATTTCATCATGAAATCAATCGAAGACGCAGGCTATAAGCCAGAAGATGACATCATGCTTGCTCTTGATGCCGCGTCATCCGAATTTTATAAAGACGGCCAATACGTCCTTGCTGGCGAAGGCAAGACTTTGGACGCTGGCGGTATGGTCGATTATTATGTTGATCTGTGTAATAGATATCCAATCCTTAGTATCGAAGACGGGATGGATGAAGACGACTGGGCAGGCTGGAAAGCGCTGACCGACGCCATCGGTGATAAAGTCCAGCTTGTGGGGGATGATCTTTTTGTCACCAACCCGAAACGCCTGGCCGATGGGATCGATCAGGGAGTTGGTAATTCCATCCTCGTGAAAGTTAACCAGATCGGCACGCTTACGGAAACTTTTGATGCCGTTAATATGGCGCACCGTGCGCAATATACATCCGTGATGTCACACAGAAGTGGGGAGACCGAAGACGCAACCATCGCTGACCTTGCGGTGGCTATGAATTGCGGCCAGATCAAAACAGGATCACTCGCTCGTTCTGATCGCTTGGCTAAATATAACCAGCTCATCCGTATTGAAGAAATGCTCGGCAGCGCCGCGCACTACGCCGGTAAAGGCATTTTGCGGTAACCGCTACATCCGTCATTCCGGCGCAGGCCGGAATCTAGTCCATTTAAAGGAATGTGTGGCTTCGCCACTCTATATTTAATTCTGGATCCCGGATCGGATCCGGCTTCGCCGGGTCCGGGATGACGACTTGTGTAGATTACTCAACAACGATTTCCCTTGACCCCTCCAAAAACCTGTGATCGGAAAACCTGGTTTTATGGGTAAAACGACTCTCACCTACTACATCTAGTATGTCGGCTAGTGCTTTGACTCTAGGCGATTCTTTTTTTTAGAAAAAAAGTTGACGCGGCGAATCGAATGTGATTCTCTGAATCAATGAGGAACAAAAAACCAATATTTCAGCGACTCCGTAGTATGACATTGCCCCTGGTGGCGATGCTGGTTTCCTCGTATTTTGCCGCCCACGCCTTTAAAAGCGTTACAGCACAAAAGGTTCTGAAGGAAGAGATCGCCGCCCTGGAAGCGGAGAGGGACCGCATCCGCGCGGTGCGTGAAGACCTTGATTTACACGCTGGGCTACTTTCAAAGGATCATGTGGATCCGGACTATCTGGACGAACTTGTGCGAAAAGATCTGGGATTCACTCACCCGGACGAAATCGTCATTCCACACCAAAAATAGCACCACCAATAGTTACATTGTTACAAAAGTGCTTTTATATCATGCTCTTAGGGCGTGATATTTTTGTATATGAAAAATTAACCTTTTTATCAAATTAACTTGAATTTGGTTAATTTAAAAAAAGTGTTGTATTTCAATAACTTTTGTTCATGATAGTAGTATGTTTTCGGGATATTTCACAATCCCAATATGAGCCATTGCTGATAGAGATTTCGTCAGTAAAGCTTATCGGACTAACATCAACAATAAGAGTGAGGATTATGGCTAAAAAACCTGCCCCCCGCAAAACAAAAAGCGGGAAACCCGCCGTACGTAAGAAGGCTGTTAAGAAGAAAGCACCTTCTGCGTCCCCAGAAGATCTAATTGGTTACTATAAAGACATGCTGATGATGCGCCGCTTTGAAGAAAAAGCCGGCCAAATGTACGGCATGGGCCTGATCGGTGGTTTCTGCCATCTTTATATCGGTCAGGAAGCGGTTGTGACCGGTATCCAGGCTGCGCTGAAGGACGGCGACAGCATCATCACCAGTTACCGCGACCACGCCCATATGCTGGCGTGCGATATTGATCCAAAAGTAATCCTTGCAGAACTTACCGGGCGGGAAACCGGTATTTCCAAAGGTAAGGGCGGTTCAATGCATATGTTTAGTGTTGAACATGGTTTTTACGGCGGTCACGGGATCGTGGCCGCGCAAGTTCCAATTGGTGCGGGTCTGGCCTTTGCCCATAAATACCGCGGCAATGATAATGTGTCTGTCACTTACTTTGGTGACGGTGCGGTAAACCAGGGACAGGTTTATGAAAGCTTTAACATGGCCCGTCTTTGGAACCTTCCGGTGATTTTCGTGATTGAAAACAACCAGTATGCCATGGGGACATCACTTGCCCGTGCATCATCAGAAGTTGAGCTTTTCCGCCGCGGCGAGAGCTTCAAAATCGAAGGGGAAGCGGTTGACGGCATGGACGTTCTTGCCGTTCGTGAAGCCGCAGAGCGTGCGGTTGCCAAATGTCGTGCCGGTGAAGGGCCAGTGCTTCTGGAAATGAAGACGTACCGCTACCGCGGTCATTCCATGTCTGATCCTGCGAAATATCGCTCGAAAGAAGAAGTATCGAAAATGCGTGCCGAATTTGACCCGATTGATCAGGTTAAAAAGCGCCTTCTTGACGGAAAAATCATGTCCGAAGATGAGCTAAAAGCCATCGATAAGGAAATTAAAGCGGTGGTATCAGAAGCAGCCGAGTTTGCCCAAACAAGTGCTGAACCTGATCCATCTGAACTTTATACCGACGTTTTGGTCGCCGAATAATAAGAAAGTGGAGAACTCATAATGTCTGTAGAAATATTACTTCCTGCCATGTCCCCGACGATGACCGAAGGTAACGTGGCCAAATGGACGAAGAAAGAAGGCGATAGCGTTTCGCCTGGCGACATCATTGCTGAAATTGAAACCGATAAAGCCACCATGGAGCTTGAGACCGATGAAGAAGGCGTGCTGGGTAAAATCCTGGTTGCTGAAGGATCGGAAGGGATCGCTGTGGGAACTCTGATCGCCGTAATCCTTGAAGACGGTGAAGACGCAAGCGCACTGGAAGGCATGACTGCAACTGTTGCGGCACCCGCGAGTGAGCCACCGGTTGCCGGTGACGTGGAAGCGCCAGCCCCCGCGGCCGCTGTGGAAGTTTCCGCGCCAGTGCATACGGCACCAGCGGAGGCCGATCTTCCGGAAGGCACAACCTTTACCAACATGACAGTACGTGAAGCGCTACGTGACGCCATGGCCGAAGAAATGCGCCTTGATCCTGACGTGTTTGTCATGGGCGAGGAAGTGGCCGAATATCAGGGTGCTTATAAAGTAACCCAGGGACTGCTTGATGAATTTGGCTCCCAGCGCGTGATTGATACGCCGATTACCGAGCATGGTTTTGCCGGTCTTGGTGTGGGTGCTGCGATGGCGGGCCTTAAGCCTGTTGTTGAATTTATGACCTTTAACTTCGCCATGCAGGCGATTGACCAGATCATCAATTCTGCCGCCAAGACAAACTATATGTCCGGTGGTCAGATCAGATGTCCGATGGTATTCCGCGGTCCAAACGGTGCTGCCGCCCGCGTTGGTGCGCAGCATTCACAGAACTATGCATCATGGTATGCCCATGTACCAGGTCTTATTGTTGTCGCACCTTATAGCGCCGCCGATTGTAAGGGTCTTCTTAAATCTGCGATCAAGAACCCGAACCCGGTGATCTTCCTGGAAAATGAAATTACCTATGGGTACAGCTTTGATGTTCCTGATATCGAAGATTACACCGTTCCGCTTGGTAAAGCGGCGGTCGTGCGTGAAGGCGCGGATGTGACACTTGTTTCTTACTCCATCGGTGTTAAATTTGCCCTGGACGCCGCGGAAAAGCTTGCCGCAGAAGGCATTGACGCAGAAGTGATTGACCTACGGACCATTCGTCCGCTGGATATCGATACAGTGATTGCGTCGGTTCAGAAAACAAACCGCATCGTGTGTGTGGAAGAGGGCTGGGCCACATGCTCAGTGTCTTCTGAAATTTCCGCGCAGTTGATGGAACAGGCGTTTGATTATCTGGATGCGCCAGTGATGCGTGTTACCAACGAAGACGTTCCGATGCCCTACGCGGCGAACCTTGAAAAACTTGCAGTTGTCAGCGATGACCGGATTGTCGCCGCCGCCAAGCAGGTTTGCTATACGGAAGGAGCGTAATCATGGCTATTGCACTGACTATGCCCGCACTTTCCCCGACTATGGAAACAGGCACACTGGCAAAGTGGCTTGTCAAAGTGGGTGACGAGGTTGAAAGCGGCACGATCCTTGCGGAAATTGAAACCGACAAGGCAACAATGGAATTTGAAAGCATCGACGACGGTGTGGTGGGTAAACTGCTGATCGAAGATGGCGCGGAAGATATTCCGGTTGGCCAATTGATCGCGGTTCTCCTGGAAGACGGCGAAGATGCCAGCGCAGCAGACGCAATCGCGGCTGATGCTCCGGCAGCAGCCCCAGCACCTGCTGCGGCCGCCCCGGCACCTGCACCAGCGGCTGAGCCTGCACCGGCTCCTGCACCAGCAGCTCAGGCTCCTATACCTGCAGCGCCCGCACCGGTCTCTGCGCCGGCGACACCGGTATCAAGCACCGGCGCCAATAATGGCACAAGGGTGTTCGCATCGCCACTTGCTAAGCGTATCGCTGAGCAAAGCGGTTATGATATCTCGCAAATTCCGGGTACCGGTCCACGTGGCCGCGTGATCAAGCGCGATGTGGAGGCTTATGTACCATCCGCTGCACCAGTGGCAGCTGCCGGCGCCGTATCCATGGAAGGCGATGCCCCGTTTGAGGAAATCAAACTTTCCAATATGCGTAAAACCATCGCCAAGCGCCTTACCGAAAGCAAGCAGACCGTTCCTCACTTCTATCTTTCTGTGGATGTGGAGCTGGATAACTTGCTCGCTGCCCGTAAGGGGCTTAACGCCATGTCCGACGAATATAAAATATCCGTCAATGACTTCGTGATTAAAGCCTGCGCTGCCGCGTTGATGAAAGTACCAGCAGCGAATGTACAGTTTATGGGGGACACCATGCGTCAGTTCAAACGTGCGGATATCTCCGTTGCTGTGGCGATTGAAGGTGGTCTGATTACTCCGGTGGTGAAGGGGGCTGATCAAAAAGGCCTACGTCAGATTTCTGATGAAACCAAGGATCTGGCCAAGCGCGCTCATCAAGGCAAGCTTGCACCAGAGGAATATGCTGGCGGGACATTCTCAATTTCCAACATGGGTATGATGGGTGTGAAGCAGTTTGATGCTGTGATCAACCCGCCGCAAGCCGCGATCCTCGCCGTTGGGGCAGGGGAACAGCGCCCGGTGGTAAAAAATGGTGAGCTATCTGTGGCGACCGTGATGACCATCACGCTGTCATGCGATCACCGTGCCATTGACGGTGCGGTTGGGGCAGAGTTCCTGGCCGCGGTCAAGATGTTCCTGCAAGAACCATCAGCGATGCTGCTTTAAGGGAGACGTGATATGAGCAATCAGAAATTTGATATGGTCGTGCTCGGCTCCGGTCCGGGTGGATATGTGGCAGCAATACGCGCTGCACAGCTTGGTTTTAAAACAGCAATCATTGAACGCGCTGAACTGGGTGGTATTTGTCTTAATTGGGGATGTATCCCGACAAAGGCACTACTTCGTTCAGCGGAAGTATTCCATAACATGAAGCATGCTGCTGATTTCGGTCTTGTGGCCGATCAGCTGGGTTTTGATCTGGATAAGGTCGTAGCCCGCAGCCGCGGTGTTGCCGCGCAGCTTAGCGCCGGTATTAAGCATTTGATGAAAAAGAATAAAATCACCGTGCTTGAAGGAAATGGTAAACTGGTTAAGCCCGGCCAATTGTCCGTCGAAAAGAACGGCAAAACGACCGTGGTTGATGCAACTGACATCATCCTTGCGACCGGTGCACGGGCCAAGGAACTGCCGCATCTAAAAGCGGATGGTGAACTGGTCTGGACATACCGCCATGCGCTGGTACCAAACACCATGCCAAAGCGTCTGCTTGTGATCGGGTCCGGGGCCATCGGCATTGAATTTGCGAGCTTTTATAATGAGCTGGGTTCAGAAGTGACCGTGGTTGAAATGATGGACCGTGTGATGCCGGTTGAAGACGAGGAAATTTCCGCCTTCGCGCTAAAATCCTTCAAATCGCAAGGCATGACCATCAAAACCGAAGCGTCGGTCACAAAGCTTGATAAGAAAAAATCAACCGTGGTGTGTACTGTCGAAGGCAAGGGCGGCAAGTCCGAGCAGATCGAAGTAGATCGCGTAATCATCGCCATCGGTATTGACGGCAATGTGGAAAATATCGGCCTTGAAGAAAATAAAATCAAAGTGGACCGCGGCCATGTGGTGACCGATGAATGGGGTCATACTGGCGTCAAAGGCGTTCACGCGATTGGCGATCTTACTGGTCCGCCGTGGCTTGCTCATAAAGCATCACATGAGGGTGTGATCCTTGTTGAGAAAATAGCCCGCGATAAAGGAAACAAGGAAATCAAAGACCTTCATCCGATGGATAAGGGTAATATTCCGGGTTGTACATATTGCCGTCCGCAGGTGGCAAGCGTCGGTATGACCGAAAAAGCAGCGGTTGCCGCCGGTCATAAGGTTCGTGTTGGTCGTTTCCCGTTTATCGGGAACGGTAAAGCCATCGCCATGGGCGAAGCGGAAGGCATGATGAAGACGGTCTTCGATGCAAAAACCGGGGAGCTGCTAGGTGCACATATGGTTGGTGCTGAGGTCACAGAAATGATACAAGGGTACACAGTGGCGCGTACGCTTGAGACCACAGAAACCGAACTGATGCACACGGTATTCCCGCATCCGACCATGTCGGAAATGATGCATGAAGCGGTTCTTGACGCCTTCGGTAAGACGCTCCATATGTAGTGTTCAACTGCTTTAGGAATTAATATGAGCGAAGTAAAAAAGCTTGATACGACCAAAACGGGTCACATGCGCAAGCCGGACTGGATCCGGGTAAAGGCGCCAGTTTCAAAAGGCTATAATGAAACCCGCAATCTTATGCGCGGGCTTAAGCTTAATACCGTGTGCGAGGAAGCCGCATGCCCCAACATCGGGGAATGCTGGACCAAAAAGCATGCGACGGTCATGATCCTGGGTGATACCTGCACGCGGGCCTGTCGGTTCTGCAACATCAAAACCGGAAAAGGAAACCCGGTAGATCCCAATGAGCCAGCCAATGTGGCGGAAATGGTTCTCACCACGGAAATGAAGCATATTGTGATTACGTCTGTGGACCGTGATGACCTTGCGGACGGTGGCGCGGATCAGTTTGTGAAGGTGATCGAAGCGGTGCGCGCGGCATCGCCGGAAACCACCATTGAAATCCTGACACCGGATTTTCGCAATAAGCCGGGGGCGCTTGAAAAAGTAGTGGCGGCAAAACCAGACGTGTTTAACCACAATCTGGAAACCATTCCGCGTCTTTATACCCATATCCGTCCAGGTGCCCGCTATTTCCATTCGCTCAATCTGCTATCCAAAGTTAAGGAAATGGATCCTGAAATTTTCACCAAATCCGGGATTATGGTCGGACTCGGTGAAAGTGAAGTGGAAGTCTATCAGGTGATGGATGATATGCGCAGTGCCGACATCGACTTTATGACCATTGGTCAGTATCTGCAACCAACCAAGAAGCATGTGGACATCGAAGAATTTATCAAGCCGGATCAATTCCTTAAGTATAAAAAGCGCGCGAAGGCCAAGGGAT